>JAATFS010000018.1 GCA_015655035.1 Lysobacterales bacterium
CGCGTGGCGTGCCACGGCAATGCCGGCAGCGGTAGCGTCAATTCATTCGCCAACGCTTCGGCCACGTCCAGTCCACGCGCCTGCAAGGAGGCCAGGGTGCCGGCGGCACCGCCGAACTGAAGCACCAGCGCGTCCCCGCGCAACGCATGCAGACGGCGCTGCGCGCGTTGCAATGCATCCAGCCAGCCAGCGGCCTTCAGACCGAAGGTCACCGGTACCGCCTGTTGCAGCAATGTCCGTCCCGGCAGGCCGGTATCGCGTTCGCGCAGCACCAATGCGCGCAGCGAGTCGCAGAATCCATCGAGCTGGGATTGGATGCGATCCAATGCGGCGCGCAGTTGCAGCACGTTGCCGGTGTCGATCACGTCCTGGCTGGTCGCGCCCCAGTGCACCCAGCGCGCGGCGGCGGCGTCTTGTGCACCCACTTCCGCGGTCAGGGCCTTGACCAGGGGAATGGCGGGGTTGCCGGCCAGGGCGGTGGCGTGGGCGAGTTCGGCGATATCGTACTGGTCGGCGTGGCAGGCGGCCTGGATGGACGCTACCGCTGTCGCGGGGATGACGCCGCAGTGGGCTTCGGCGCGGGCCAGGGCGGCTTCGAAGTCGAGCATGGCTTGCAGGCGCGCGCGGTCGTCGAACAGTGTGTCGATTTCGGCGTCGCGGAATAGGGGGCCCAGCAGGGAGGGGGATGAACTCATGCGTTGCGTCTCTGGGTTGGGGCCGGTGTGTTGGCTCGGCTAGGGTAGCGCTAACGCAAGGACTTCAGCGGTGGGAGATCTCGATGTTTTTTGCTTTCTGTTGGATCGGCAGCGACAGAAAGTTCAAGTTCAAGAGCTTTCGCGCCTGTCGGCGGAAGTGGCATTCATTCCCTTTTCCGGGACGGCGCCCGAACTCACTTCGTTCAACCAGGGCGCCTCTTCGGCCACCTCCACCTGCGGTGCTCGGCTCGCTTTGAGGGCGAGGTAGATCAAGAGCTGAAGGCACGAGCAACGACGGCAACGGCAACGGTCGGGCAGTTTTAACGTCCACAGCAAAATCGCCCCGTCGCCGCCTTCGACCAGGCGGCGACGGGAGCGGGCGCGCAATGGCTTTGCGCGCGGCGCAGCAGTCGGCGCCCGCTGGCGCGGGCTAAATTTCGATGGAACCCAGCCATGGCAGCAAGCCTAGCCCAACGGCGGGAATCGGTGCGATACTTCGCCTCATAAGACCGCGAAAAACGGTTGCCTGCATGCCACGGGCATGAGACCACCGAATACACGTCACCAAGCAGCTTTAGCGAGGTTGGCCAGCGTTCCCCCGACATCTGTCGGCCCTTCCGCGAACTGTCGCGCACGGACGCGAACGCTCGCAGCTGCTGGAACGTGCCATGAAAACACACCTCGACTCCTCATTCCCCTCGACATATCCCCGTATCGCCATCGTCGGCGCTGGCCTTGGTGGCTTGACGCTCGCCCGTGTCCTGCGCGTCAACGGCATTCCCGCGACGATCTACGAAGCCGAAGCTTCACCGGATGCGCGAGCGCAGGGCGGCTTGCTGGACATCCACGAATACAACGGCCAGATCGGGTTGAAGGCCGCGGGCCTCTACGATGCGTTTCTTGCCCTCGCGCTACCGGGCGAGGATGCCAAGCGCGTGGTTAACAGGCACGGCAACGTCCTGCTCGACAAGCCCAGCTCAGGCAGCACGGCCAAACCCGAGGTCGATCGCGGCGCGCTGCGCCGGCTGCTGATCGAGTCCCTGCCTGCTGACGCCATCCAATGGGGCCGCAAGCTCGTGCAGGCGAGTCGCCTTGCCGACAGGCGGCATCAACTGGCTTTCGCCGACGGTTCGACGATCACGGCGGATCTGCTGGTCGGTGCCGACGGCGCTTGGTCGAGGGTTCGTCCACTACTGTCGGCCGCAAAGCCGGCATACATCGGCACGACCTTCATCGAAACCCATCTCTTTGATGGCGACACGCGATACAAGGCCAGCGCCGAGGCGATCGGCAGCGGCACGCTGATGGCGGTCGAGCCGGGCCGAGGCATCCTCGCCCACCGTTACGCGAGCGGCGCACTGCGCACCTATGTGGCGTTGAACAAGCCGGAAGCGTGGATCGCCGCCATCGATTTCAGCCAGCCAACGGTCGCACTGCGTCGCCTTGCCGACGAATTCAAGGGTTGGGCACCGCCGCTTCTGGCCGTGGTCACCAATAGCGATATCCCGCCGATCGTGCGGCCCATTCATGCCTTGCCGATCGACCATCGTTGGGAGCGCATTGCAGGCGTCACGCTCGTCGGCGATGCGGCCCACCTGATGTCGCCGTTTGCCGGCGAAGGGGCGAACCTCGCCATTCTGGATGGCGCCGAGCTGGGCTTGGCGCTGCGTGATCATTCCGGCGACATCGAGGCGGCCCTCGCGGCGTATGAACAGGCGCTTTTTCCGCGCAGCGCCGCCGTCGCCGACCAGACAGCCCAGAACCATCGGCGTTTCTTCGGTGACGACGCGCCCCGGAGCGTGGTCGAACTGTTCTCCGCACATTAGTCGCGGGCTTGCCGCATCGATCGGAAAGCAAACGTTGCCCGCTGACGCGGGCAACGTTTTGTTGACTGCGTTCTGGTGTGCTTGGGCTGCGGTTTCTGCGTCTGCGCGATGGTTGGGAGGTTGCGTCAGTAGCTGAAGAATACGGTCTCTGTTTCGCCTTGCATGTGTACGTCCCAGGTGTACTGGGCTGGGCCGGTGGTGTTTGCTATCAGGGTGCGGCGGCGTTCGGCCGGCACCAGCGCCAGGATCGGGTCTTCGGGATTGGTGGCTTCGTCGGAGAAGTAGATGCGCGTCGGGGCGGCACGCAGCAGTCCGCGCATGAATACCAGGGCCACCAGGTGCGGGGCCTGCGTGGTGCCTTTCAGGCCGGGGACGCGGCCGGGTTTGATGGTGATGAAGGAGAAGCGGCCCTGGGCGTCGGTGGGTACGCGGCCCCAGCCCTGGAAGGCGGGGTCATGCGCGTCGCTGCGCGGGTCGTCGCGATGAGCGTAGATGCCGTCGGCGTCGGCTTGCCAGATTTCGATGACGGCGTCGCTTACCGGTATGCCATTGCCGTCGAATACGGTTCCGCTTACCTGCACGCGTTCGCCGATGGCCGAGGCCGGTGCGATTTCCGTGCGATACAACGGCTCCAGGCCCAGGGCGTAGTACGGGCCGACGGTCTGCGAAGGGGTTGCCTGAAAACTCATGATTTCACTCCCATACCGTCTGCTTGCGCCCGCGTAAGACAATATCGAAACGGTAGGCCAGTGCGTACTCGCTTACCGCGTTCTCCCAATCGAATGCCGATACCATCCGCAGCTTCGCCTTGTCGTCCTCGACGCAGTTGTAGATCGGGTCGAATGCCAGCAGCGGATCGCCCGGAAAATACATCTGCGTCACCAGGCGTTGGCCGATGCCGTCGCCGTGCAACGAGAAATGGATGTGCGCCGGGCGCCAGGCGTTGTAGTGGTTGCGCCACGGGTAGGCGCCGGGCCGGATGGTCTTGAAGCGGTAGCGGCCGTGCTCGTCGGTGAGCACCTGGCCGGTGCCTGCGAAATTGGGATCCAGCGGTGCGTCGTGCTGGTCGCCAGCATGCAGGTAGCGGCCAGCGGCGTTGCACTGCCACACCTCGACCACGCTGTTGCGCACGGGTCGGCCGTTCTCGTCGAGTACGCGCCCGGACACGATGATGCGCTCGCCCTGCGGTTCGCCCGCAAAGCCTGCGGTGAGGTCGGCCGCGTGTTCGCCCAGGGTCAGCCGATCCAGCGTGGGGCCGGTGACTTCGGACAAGGTCACCGGGATTGCGATCGGATCGCGGCTGGGCCCTCGACGCACCGTGGATGCATACGGCGGATGGATGTAGGGCGGCTGGCTGCCCGGATATGCTCGTCGATAGCCGAGCAATGGGTCGATGGTGGAATCGCTCATCTTGCTCCTCCCGGTGGCTCCGCGCGGGAGCCTGGTCGTTCGCGGATAAATGGAATGGGGGCCGATCAGACCCGCTCGATCGCCAGCGCGATGCCCTGGCCAACGCCGATGCACATGGTCGCCAGACCCCGCTTGCCGCCGGAGGCTTCCAACTGGCGCAGCAAGGTCAGCGCCAGGCGCGCGCCGCTCATGCCCAGCGGATGCCCCAGCGCGATCGCGCCGCCGTTGGCGTTGACGTGCGCCGCATCGTCGGCAAGGCCGAGTTCGCGCAAGCACGCCAAGCCCTGCGCGGCGAAGGCTTCGTTCAGTTCGATCGCGTCGAAGTCCTCGATGGTCAGTCGCAGCCGTTCCAATAGCTTGCGCGTGGCCGGAACCGGGCCGATGCCCATGTAGCCCGGCTCCACGCCTGCGGTCGCCAACCCCAGTACACGCGCGCGCGGCGCCAGGCCCAGTGCCTGGACCTGCTCGGCGGAGGCCAGCAGCAATGCAGCCGCGCCATCGTTGATGCCCGAGGCATTGCCGGCGGTGACGCTGCCGGGTTGGCGGAAGATCGGCTTCAGCCTGGCCAGTGCATCGGCGGTGGTATCCGCGCGCGGATGC
>JAATFS010000472.1 GCA_015655035.1 Lysobacterales bacterium
ATGTCGCACATCGGCTGCACCTGGGCGCGCAGATCGTCCGGCATCGGCGGGCGGTGCGCCTTGTAGTCGGCATACAGGTCGTCGCGGAAGGTCTTGCCCGGCGCATCGACGACGAAGGCGACGTATTCCGGCCGCTCCTTCAACGTGGCGCGCAACATGTTGACCACGCCGAACAACGCACCGGTGGGCTCGCCCTCGGCATTGGTCAGCGGCGGGAGCGCGTGGAACGCGCGATACAGGTAACTGGACCCGTCGATAAGGACTAATCTGCTCATCGGCCAATTCTACGCTGCACGTTCCGCTCGCATCCGGCGCGCGCATAATCATGGGCAGTCATTCCGGAGCCACGACGATGAAACTAGCCAGCCTGATCCTTCTGCCGCTGCTGGCGCTAGCGGGCTGTTCCAGCCTTGGCGGCGCGCCGGTGGATGTGCGCGGCGCCGATGTCGCGAGCAAGACCATGGACAACGGCGACAAGATCGACGAATACCGCGTCAGCGGGCAGTTGCGCATGGTCAAGATCACCCCCGTGCGCGGGGCGCCGTACTACTTGTACGACCAGAACGGCGACGGCCGTTTCGACAACAACAAGGACGGCGTGGCGCCGGTCTACTGGAAGTTGTACAGCTGGTAGCCGTGCGACCCACCCCGCTGCGTGGCCGGCGGCGCCAAGGTTGTGCCCGGCACAGCCTTGGCGCCGCTTGACGGCATGGGACCGGCGGACGGGGATTCTCCAGACGGCGGGTCCGCCCCGCTTCGTCAGCGCACCACCAGTACCGGTACCGCGCTGCTCGTCAGCACCTCCACGGTCTGGCTGCCCAGCAACACCCGGCTCATGCCGCGGCGGCCGTGCGAGGTCATCACGATCAGGTCGCTGTCACAGTTCTTGGCGGTGTCGAGGATGCCCTCGGCGGCGTAGCGATCGAGCACATGATGGGTGCTTGCCGCCACGCCCGCAGCGGCGGCGGTCTCCAGCGCGGGCGCCAGGATCGCCTGGGCCGCTTCTTCGCGTTCCGTGCGGTATTCCGGGCTGGCCTCGTAGCCCACGCTCCAGCCCATGGCGTCGTACATGCCCAGTGCCCAGGGTTCGGATACGGTCACGATATCGACATGGGCGCCTACCGTCTTGGCCAATGCCAGTCCCTGCTTCAACCCGCGATTGGCGAGATCGGAGCCATCGGTGGCGATCAGAATACGTTGGTACATTTCACGTCTCCCGGTAACGCCGTACCCAACGGCGTGTGGATACGATTGCACACCTTTCGTGCATGCCGTGCGTTGATCCTGATCAAATATTCGATCGATCATCCGGTCGAGGCGGATCGGGAGGCGGATCGAGGGCACCCGCCCGCCCTCTGCACCGTGCCGGGCACGGCCGGACCTACACCACCGTCAGGTTCGCATAGGCCATCACTAGCCACTTCGCCCCGACCTCGTCGAACTGGACCTGCACCCGCGCATGCGCGCCGCTGCCTTCGTAGTCGGTGACCACGCCGCCGCCGAACTTGGGATGCTCGACATTGGCACCCAGCTTGAGCGGCGGTGCCTCCAGCGCGGCGTGGCCGCCGCCACGTGCAGCGCCCAGCGAGGCCGGGCGCGATACCTGCACCTTCGGCCGCACCTCGTGCAGCAGCTCACGCGGGATCTCGCGCAGGAAGCGCGAGGGCACGTTGTAGTTGTCCTGGCCATGGATCCGGCGCGACTCGGCATAGCTGAGCACCAGCTTGTGCCGGGCCCGGGTGATGCCGACATAGGCCAGCCGCCGCTCCTCCTCCAGCCGGCCGCTTTCTTCCAGCGAGCGCGAACTGGGGAACAAGCCATCTTCCAGGCCGACCAGGAACACCAGCGGGAACTCCAGGCCCTTGGCCGAGTGCAGCGTCATCAGCTGCATGCCGTCCTCGCCCGCCTGGGCCTGGCCTTCGCCAGCCTCGAGCGACGCATACGCAAGGAACGCGACCAGTTCGCTCATGCCCTGGCTTTCTTCGTCGTCCGCCGGGCGGGTAAATCGCGATGCCACCGACACCAGTTCGTCCAGGTTCTCGGTGCGCGATTCCGAATCCAGCCCGCTGCGGCTCTCCTTGGACCAATGCTCGCGCAGGCCGGAGCGCGCCAGCACATGGTCGATGCGCTCTTTCAGCTCCATCTCGCCGGTTTCGGCCGACAACTGGTTGACCAGGGTCAGGAAGCCGGCCAGCGCATTGCGCGCGCGCGCGGCCAGTTCGCTGCCCTGCGACGCCAGCATCGCCGCTTCCCACAGCGACAGCGACTGCACCCGCGCCAGCCGCCGTACTTCGTCCAGGGTGCGGTCGCCGATCCCGCGCACCGGGGTGTTGACCGCACGTTCGAACGCGGCATCGTCGCTGCGGTTGGTCAACATCCGCAGATAGGCCAGCGCATCCTTGATTTCGGCACGATCGAAGAAGCGCATGCCGCCATAGACGCGATACGGCACCTGCTCGGCGATCAGCGCCTCTTCGAAGGCACGCGACTGCGCGTTGCTGCGGTAGAGCACCGCGACCTCGTTGTAGCTGCCGCCATCGCGCACCCACTGGCGCGCGCGCTCGACCACGTAGCGGGCCTCGTCGACCTCGTTGTAGGACGCATATAGATCAATCGGATCGCCATCGCCCGAATCGGTCCACAGCTGCTTGCCGATGCGGTCCGGGTTGTGCGCGATCACCGCATTGGCCGCGCCGAGGATATTGGCGGTGGAACGATAGTTCTGCTCCAGGCGGATGGTCTGCGCGCCCGGGAAATCCTTGAGGAAGCGCTGCACGTTCTCGACCTTGGCGCCGCGCCAGCCGTAGATCGCCTGGTCGTCGTCGCCGACCACGAAGACATGGCCGCTGTCGCCGGCCAGCACGCGTACGAAAGCGTACTGGATGGCGTTGGTATCCTGGAACTCATCGACCAGGATCTCGCGGAAACGCGCGCGGTAATGCGCCAGCAACGCTGGCGTATCGCGCAACAGCTCATGTGCGCGCAGCAGCAGCTCGGCGAAATCCAGCAAGCCGGCGCGGTCGCAGCGCTCCTGATAGGCGGCGTAGGCCTGGCGCAGGGTCTCGCCCCAGTGGTCGTGCGGCTCGGGCTGGATATGCTGCGGGCGCCGGCCTTCATCCTTCTGCTGGTTGATCCACCAGGCGATCTGCTTGGGCGGGTACTTGCCGTCGTCCAGCTCCAGCGCCTGCACCACGCGCTTGACCAGCCGCAGCTGGTCGTCGCTGTCCATGACCTGGAAGCCTTCCGGCAGCCGCGCATCCTGCCAATGCAGGCGCAGCAGGCGATGGGCTAGGCCGTGGAAGGTACCGATCCACATCCCGCGGCTGCCGTTGCGCAGTTGCAGGTCGGCGCGGTGGCGCATCTCGCCGGCGGCCTTGTTGGTGAAGGTGACCGCGAAAATGCCATGCGCAGGCACGCCCTCGACTTCATTGAGCCAGGCGATGCGATGGGTCAGCACGCGAGTCTTGCCGGAACCGGCACCGGCAAGCACGAGATAGTGCCCCGGCGGTGCGGAAACGGCCTCGCGCTGGGCGGGGTTCAGTTGGTCGAGCAAATGAGAGACATCCACCCGCGTATTTTACGCGAAGCGGATGATTCCCTGTGGATGGACGTGCAGCAGCGAGCCCGACTCAATACCGGTCGGGGCTCAAGCCCTCACACGGCAAGCCGGCCGGTCGCCAACCCCGCCAGCTGCGCCGCGGCATCCTGCGCCTGAACACGCAGTTCCGGCACCGCCAGGCTCTCCCATAGCTGGCCGATGCGCAGGCTGCCGATCACGCGGATGCGCGGATCGGCGCGCCCGCTGGCATCGATCAGGCTGCCGTCATCGGCGGTGTCCACACCGATGCCATGCGGCCCGGCGCGGCCATGGCCTGCGCCAAGCAGCTGTTGCAGCAGACGATTGCGCATGCTCTGCACGCGCATTTCCATGCCGGTGGCGTTGACCAGCTGGTGCACGTCCAATTGCAGCAGGCGGCCCTGTGCGGTCTTGGCGTTGACCTGCACGCAGGCTCCGGTCGAAAACGCGGTATCCAGTCGCGCACGATGCAGTCGCAGCTGGCCGCTGGCCCGCATCGTCTGCAATTGCGCATTCACCTCGGCGGC
>JAATFS010000351.1 GCA_015655035.1 Lysobacterales bacterium
ATCCTCGCTTTCTTCCAGCTCCAGCAGCGGATTGTTTTCCAGCGCACTGCGGATTTCGAGCTCCATTTGCATACCGCTCAACTGCAGCAGCCGGATCGACTGCAACAGTTGCGGGGTCAGATGCAGCTGCTGTCCGAATTGGGCGGAAAGCGTCGGCTTCATGCGGTGTCCTGGATGCGCCGGAAGTGCGGCGTCAATGGAACGCATCTTGCTACAGCCGACGACGGCTTTTTAATCGGGGGATGCTACCCCGCCCATCATGATTTTCCTGACTGGCTGTAGGGAATTTCCCTACGACCACGACTGAATGGGAGTATCCGCGTCGGGTTCATGTCACTCACCACAAGGCCCGAGCCGGGCTCAGATCAACTCGTTATGGTGCTTGGCCGCCAGCACCACCAGATCGTTCGCGCGGCGGCAGCCGAGCGATTCCATCATGCGCGCGCGGTGGGTCTCTACGGTTTTCACGCTGATGCCCAGGTCGGCCGCAATCTCCTTGTTGCTCTGGCCGCGTCCGATCTCGTGCAGGATCTCGCGTTGCCGGGGCGACAATGCGGCCACCCCGACCGGCTTCTCGCGGCCGAGCATCGGGGCGATCATCTTTGAAGAAATCTGCGGGCTCAGGAACACCTGGCCAGCCCCGGCCGCGCGCAATGCCAGCTCCAGCTCCAGCGGCGCGGCATCCTTGACCACGAAACCGGCGGCGCCACGATCCAGTGCGTCGCGCACGTGCACCGAGTCGTCGTGCATCGACATCATCACTACCCGGGTACGCGGGTCGACGCGCAGCACATCGCTCATCGCGTCCAGGCCGCTGCGACCGGGCAGCGACAGGTCCATCAGCACCAGGTCAGGGCGGTGCAGAGTGGCCATGTCCAGCGCCTGCTGCGCGTCGCTTGCCTCAGCCACGACGTCGATGTCGGCAAAGCTCTGCAGCAGGCGTACAAGGCCTGCGCGCACCAGGGTGTGATCGTCGACGATGATGACTCGCACGGGAGTGAATGGGCCTCTGTCTGAGCCTGCACCTTAACGGAGCATGGGGGTTACGCCAACTGCAATATGTCAGCGATCGCGTTTTGCGGCGGCGATCTGGCGCCGGTGAAGGCGGAATACATGGCGCTCGAGCGTGGCTTCCAGGCCGCTGCCCAGCTGCGCGAACGAAAGCCAGATGAAGACACCGCCATTGCCGGACGCCGCTTCGGCGAGCAGGGTCACCGGCAATTCGATCTGTTCGGGCAACCATTCGGCCGGCTGTAACGACAGTACGCCCGCCGTGCCGGGGAGCATGCCACTACGGGTGCCGGCCTCGAGCCGGATGCCGCGGCGTGACCAACGCAACGGACGCAGGGGCAGGGCATGCCCGCCCTGGCGTACCAGCCGTCCGATCAAGGCCAGCATCAAGTCCAGCTTGGCATCCATGCGCTGCACCAGCAGCGGCAGCTCGCCGCGCTCCTCGCCGTTGTCGTCGCCACGCAGGTCCTCGACTTGCGCCAATCCGCGCAACAGATTGTCGGCACTGGCCGGATGACCGGCGAAACTGCCCGCGTGCACGTCTGCCGGCAGCGCGAGATCACACGACAACACGTCGCCGAACAACGTCCTGTCAGCATCGGTAGCGCTGATGTAGGCCGAACCCGCTGGGGACGTACCGGGTTCGAGTGGCTCGCTCAACGCAACCCGACCCCTCCGTGGCGGCCCCCCCGATAATGGGAATAGGCCTGGATCACGTGGCGGGTCCGCCGATCGTTGCGCAGCCATTGCGCGGCGCCATCGCGCAGCTGTTGCATCTGGCTATGCAGTTCGGCATGCCGGTGTTGCAGCCGCCCGCACTCATCGGCACTCAGCGCCGGTACCGATTGCGAGAAACACTCCCGAAGCGATGCGCCATAGCTGGCTATGCGCCGTTCCACTTCCGTGTAGTCGCCGGCCGCCAGCGCATCGGCAACGGTTTCCAAAGCATGGATCAAGCGCTGGAAGGCCGTTTGGTTCATGCGGGCGCACCCACCCCGGGCTTCTGGCGGCTATCCTGCGGGATGGCGTTCCACGCCGAGGAAATGTCCTCCAGCAAACCGGACACCTCGTCCAGCGCCGCGGTGTCGCTGTGCAGGTTGGCATCGGTCAGGCGGCGCATGGCGTAGTCGTACAGGGCCGAGAGATGGGTAGCGATATCGCCCCCCTTCTGGTGGTCCAGCGAACCATTCAGATGGCTGATGATGGCGCAGGCGTCGGCGATTGCCTTGCCCTTGCCCGGAATGTCGCGGCGTTCAATGCAGGCGCGGGCAAGGCGGATGCGTTTGCACGCGCCCTCCAGCATCAGGCTGATCAGGCGATGGGGATCATCGCCCATTGCCGCGCTGGTCACCCCCGTCTTGCGGTAGAAATCGGCGACGTGTCGGCTGGCGCCATGCATGGCTTGTTACCTCGGTAAAATGCGGGGATTAACTACTGGAAGAGGACTTGCTGAGGCTGGAGAGCATCTGGGTGAGGTAGCTGCTGATCGTGGACATCTGCGCCATGGTGGTTTCCATCGCGGTGAACTGGGCCTCGTAGCGCGCTTGTACTTTTTCCATGCGCGCGTCCAGCGCCTCCATCTGGACTTCCAGATCGTCGTTCTTGCGCTCCAGCGCTTCCTGCCGCTGCGGGATGACGCCCTTGTTCTCGTCCAACATTGAATCGAGCAAGGTGGTCAGGGTGTCGCCCAGGGTTTTGCCCGATGTATCGGAACCATCGGTGCTACCGAACAGATTGCTGACCGCCGACGGATTGGTTTCAAGCGCATCGGCCAGGACCTCGCTGTCCAGCGTCATCGCGCCGGTCTTGTCCATGCTGATGCCCAGGGCCTGCAGCGCCACCACGTTGTCACCGATCATGTTGCGCAGCTGGCTTTGCAGGCTGCGCACCATCGAATCGCCGGTCAGCGAGGCCTCGGTTCCAGCTTCCACATCGAACGCGCTCACCGTGCTCAGCATGGTCAGCGCGGTGTTGTAGGCGCTGACGAAGGTGGAAACCGCACTGGACACCGTGCTTTGGTCGCCGCTGACGTCCAGGCTGTAGGCACTGCCCTCGGTCGCCGCAGTCAGGCTCAAGGTCACGCCTTCCAGTACGTCTTCGATGGTGTTGCTGGCCGAGGTCTTGGTGTAGCCATCGACCTTGATCACCGCATCCTGGGCGGCAGTGGTCTCGGTCATCCCGCCGGTGGTGACGGTCGTCGTATTGCCAGAGCCGTCAGTGGTGGTCGAAACCGAATAGGTCAACGCTTCCAGGCTGCTGTCGCTGCTGGTCACTGAGATGCTGTTTTGCGCGCCGGTATCGGCCGCGTTGAGCACCAGGCGGTCGCCTTCGTCGGTACTGACGATGCTGGCGATGACACCCGAACCTGCCGCGGCGGTATTGATGGCCTTGGCGATATCGCTGAGCGTGTCGGTAGACTTGACGCTTACATCGATATTGCTGTCACCGGCTTCGATGGTCAGCGTGCCACTTCCGACCGTGGCATCCGACGCGTAGGCGCCGGAGGTGATCTTGTGCTTGGTCGCCAGTTGCACGACCTCGATGTCATAGCTGCCGACCGCGGCGCCGGAGGCGGCCGAGGCGGTGAAGCCGGCATCGTCGGCGACGCTGGCGACGCGTGCATTGCCACTTTCATCGCTACTGAGCGCTTCAAGTGCAGTCTGGACCGAGGCCAACGTACTGGAGACGCTGCCGAGTCCGGAAATCTTCGAGCTGTTTTCGCTGGATGCCGTACTGATACGGGTATCGGCGCCCGCGCGCTCGGCGGCGACCAGCTTTTCCACCATTTCGGCGGTGTCCACCCCCGAACTCAGGCCGGCGAAGCTGATGGTGCCGGTATAGACGGAGGTCATGCCCATTCTCCGTGCACGCCAACGAACACGGCCCCTGCGGGCCCATGCGGTGTCTGCTTGCTGGATCGTGTCATGCGGCGCTCCTTGAGAAAATCCGGGAGGGCGCGGCCGCGCCCTCCCGGGTGTCTTGTTACTGCAACAGGCTCAGCACGTTCTGGGTGGACGAGTTGGCCTGGGCCAGCATCGCGGTACCTGCCTGCTGCAGGATCTGCGTGCGGGTCAGCTCGGCGGTCTCGGCGGCGTAGTCGGCATCCATGATGCGGCTGCGTGCGGACGACAGGTTTTCCGAGGTGGTGGACAGGTTGGCGATGGTGGAGGTGAAGCGATTCTGGATCGCACCCATCTCGGCACGTGCGGAGGTGACCGAACTCAGCGCCGCATCGACGATTTCCAGTGCCTGCGAAGCGCCGGTGAAGCTGGTGACGTCGATGCTCTTGGCGGTGACGGCGGTCGTCTCCAATGCGGTTGCCGCGACGTCCCCCAAGGTGTTGGTGGCAGTGGACCCGGTCGCGGTGCCCGCCAGGGTTCCGCCGGTGACCGCGAAGGTCTGGCCTGCCTTCACCGAGCTCAGGGTCAGCACGCCATCTTCGTTACTGGCGTAGATGCCGGTGGAGTCGAGCTTGTTATTGATGGCCGCAGCGACCGAGTCGGCGACATTGGCGCCGGAAGCAATGGCCACATCATCCAGCGCGAGAGCGGTGCTGGTGCCGTCTGCACCGGTCACGGTGATGGTCATCCCGGACAGGCTCAATGCCTCGGAGGCATTGCCATCGGCGTCGACGCCGCTGGCCAGGGCGCTCAGGTCCAGCGTGCCATCTGCCGAGAACGTGGTCTTGCCCAGCGAATCGATGTTGGCATCGACGATGCTGCCCACCTGGATGGTCTGGCCGGCGTCGGCGCCCACCTGGAACAGCGAACCGGAGAAGCTGCCGTCGAGCAGGCTCTTGCCGTTGAAGTTGGTCTGGTTGGCGACGCGGTCGATTTCCGACAGCAACTGGTCGATTTCCGACTGGATCGCGTCGGTGTCTTCATTGGAGTTGGTGGCGTTGGCGGCCTGCACCGACAGTTCACGCACGCGCTGCAGGTTGTTGGTGACTTCCTCCATCGCGCCTTCGGCGGTCTGCGCCAGCGAAATACCGTCGTTGGCATTGCGCGAGGCCTGGTCCAGGCCGTTGATCTGGGTGCTGAAACGCTCGGAAATCGACAGGCCGGCGGCATCGTCCTTGGCGCTGTTGATGCGCAGACCCGAGGACAGGCGCTCGATGGTCGTGGACAAGCTGTTGGTGGAGCTGTTCAGATTCCGCTGAGCATTCAGCGACATCACATTGGTGTTGATAACTTGAGCCATGGTCGAATCTCCTGTAGGTGTCTGACCCGGCGGAGAACTGTCCGTCCGGCTTGAGCGGCCCGAGGTGTGAACCACCCACGTTGCTGCTGACACTAGTAACGGCGACAGGTCAACAACCTTTAGCGAATTTTTCCTCGGCCTGGCCAGGAATCCGGCCTGACCCGTCCGCCAGGCCAGCGCAGCCACGGCGTTTCGGCGGTACTTGCGCAGGCAGAATCGCGACAACCCGGTGCCGCGAGCGGGCAGGGCGTCAGCCATCGATCACAGCAACTTGAACAGCGACATCTGCTGGATCTGGCTGAAGACGCGCTGCGCTGCCTCCAGTGCGGTGTTCTCCAGGCTGTAGCGGCTCAATGCCTCGGCGTAGTCCAGATCGCGGATGCTCGACAGGTTGGTCTTGGTGGCGATGCTGCGCGACTCGTTCAGCGCGTTCGCGTTCTCGATCGCGCTCTGGCCGGCACCGCCCGCCGCGCGGGCGTCGATGAAGTGCTGCTGCGCGGTGGAGACATCGCGCAGCGACGCCTGCAATGCATTCTGCTGTTCGGCCAGTTGCTGTGGCGTGGTGACGTCGCTGTCCAAGGCGCCCATCAGCGTCTTGAGGGTAGCGAAGATGTCGCGGGTTTCGGCCGGGCCGATGCTGAACTGGTCGCCCACCGCCGGCTCGCCGTCCAACTGCATCTGGATGCCGCCGTATGCCAGCGTGTCGCCCCTGACGTAGTCGCCGGTTTCCAGCACCGTACCGTCCGTATCGCGGATTTCGTAGCTGTCGGCGGCAGTGAAGACGATGCTGTAGCTGCGTTGGTCCCAGCTGTCGGAGTCGGTGACGCCGTAGTCCAGCAGCAGCCCCGTACCGGTATTGGCGCTGTTCGCTGAGGCCGAGGCGATGCCATCGCCGGTACGGATGCGCTGGAACAGTTCACTGCCGGGAAAGGTATCGGCCACCTGCAAGCCCGGCGCGATCTCGAGCCTGCGCTGGGTCTGGTCGCCGCTGTAGCGGACATCGTCGCCATGGAGCGTAAATGGGGCATTGGCATCGAGCGTGCCGCCGAACAGATAGCGGCCGGTACCGTCGTCGCTGTTGGCCAGCGCCAGCAACTGGTCGTAGATGCTGCTCACCTCGCTGGAAATCGACTGGCGATCCTGATCGGTGAGCGAGGCGTTGTTGGCCTGCACGCTCAGCGTGCGGACCCGGGTCAGCAGGTCGCCGGCCTGCGCCAGCACGCTTTCCTGCTGGTTGAGGCGGCTTTCCAGCCCGGTGGCGTTGTCGCCGTACTGGTCCAGGCGCGCCAGCGTGCGGTCCATTTGCAGCGATTGGCCGGCGCCCAGCGGGTCGTCGGCACCGCTGACCATCTTCGAGCCGGTGGAAATCTGCTGGTAGCTGCTGGCCAGCTCGCGCTGCTTGGCCAGCATCAGGTTCAGCGAAAGCTGGTGCTGCCCGGCGGTGGAAATGCGCTGGCTCATCAGATCGCCTGCAATAGAGTCTGGAAGATGTTGTCGGCGCTGGCGATGATCTTGGCCGCTGCCTGGTAGGCCTGCTGATACTTGATCATGTCGGCCGCTTCCTCATCGAGATTGACGCCGGAGATCGAATCGCGCGCGGACAGCGCCTGGTTGTAGATCGCCTGTTCGGATTCATGCGCATAGCCGGCCTGCGCAGCCGACGATGCAATCTGGGTGGTCAGGCTGGACAGTGCGGCATTAAGACTGGTGGTGCCGCCATCCAGGGTCTTGGACTGATCCAGGCTGGCCATCTGCAACAGGTTGCGGTTGTCACTGGAGCCTGGGCCGGTCGCGCCGAGGGTGAAGATGTCGCCTGCCGCCGGCTCGCCATCCAGGGTGAAGCTCCAGCCATTGGCGGAGATCGTGTCGCCCACCGCGTAGTCGAACGGGCCGGCACCATCCAGGGTGTACTGGGTGGCATCGATGAACTGGATCTCGGCGTCGTTCTGCAATGCCGCGTTGTCCGGTTCGGTCACCGTCAGGTTGGCGACATTGGCCGAGCCGATGTTATCGACATCGGCCTGGCTTTTTACTGCCAGTGCGGCGGCAACCCGGCCGGCATCGCTGAAGCCGAGCCCCAGGGTGCCAGCCGCACCGGCGGTCGGCTGCAACAGGAAACGATCGCCGGCCGCAGCGACGCCGGACACGGCCAGTGCGACGCCATTGACCGCCAGCGGATCGGCGGCGGTGCCGGTGCCGCTCAGCGACAGCGCAGCGCCGGTATCGGCACGGGTCGCGCTCCAGCCGACGCCGTCATAGCTCAGCACTACATCGTAACCATCGAGCTGGCCTGGATCGGCCACGCTGGCGGCGAGGGTCGCCGTACCGGTGTTGAGCGCATTGCCGCCGACCGAAGGCGCGGCGAGGGTGAACAGATCGGCGCCTCGATCGCCGTAGCTGTCCACACCGGCATGCTGCGCGCGGTTGAGGCCATCGGCCAGACCAACGGCCAGCCGCCCCAGCTCGGAGGTGGCCGGATCGAGCACACTGCTGCGGAACTCCAGCACCCCGCCGAGCTTTCCGCCGAGTACATCGTCGCCGACCGGGATGGTCTGGCCCGGTGCAACCAGTGCCAGGTTCAGCCGTTCGGGGCGATAGGGATCGGCCACCGTGGTCATCGAGATCGGCGTGGTTCCCACCACCAGGGCCTGGCCACCGCCGGTGTAGACATTGATCGAGCCGTCGTCCTGGGTGACCACGTTGCCACCAGTGAAGCCGACCAGCTTTTCGATCAGCGCATCACGCTTGTCCAGTACCTCCAGCGACGCGGAGCTGGCATGCACCACCTGCTTGTTGAGTTGGGCGATCTGGCGGGTCAGGTCGTTGATCTGGGCGACGCTGTCCTTGAGCGTGGCGTTGACGTCGCTGCCCATCGAATCCAGGTTCGCGTCCAGCTGCTTGAAGCGCGTCACCAGCGCATCGGCGTTCTGTAGCACCGCCTTGCGCGTGGTGGTGGAGGAGGGGTCGGTGCCGAGCGCACTGAGCGAGTCGAAGAAATTCGACCATACGCCGCTCAGGTTGGTGGCGTTGTCGGAGAACAGCGTATCGACGTCGCCGCTGTCGGAGGCAAGCCGTTCCAGCCGGCTCAACTCGCCGGTGCTGTCGAGCAGCCGCGAGGTCGCCAGCGAGTCGTTCATCCGCTTGACGTCCTGCACCTGCACGCCGGGCGTACTGCGCGTGGCCAGCTCCGCCACCTGGCGGCTGTAGCCGGGTGTATTGGCGTTGGCGACGTTGTTGCCTATCGTCGCCAGCGAGCGTTGATAGCCCAATAGCGCACTGGTACCGGTGGAGAACAGGCTCGACATCGGGGTAGCTCCTCAGCTCAGCGACTGGCGACTAGGTTGCCCACGACACCGTCGAGCGCACGGCCCAGGGTCGGGCCGTTGGCGATTGCATAGATTTTCTTGGCGTAGGCGGGGTCGGTGGCGTAGCCGGCACGCTGCAATTCGGTCGCGAACTGGCGCACATCGGCCCCCGCCTGGAGAACCTGCTGGTAGCGGGGATTGCTCTTTAGCATGCGCACATAGTCGGAGAAGCTTTCCGCTGGTGAAGCATAGGTACGGAAATCGGCGCGCTCGGAACGGCGCGCGCCATTGACGTATTCGTGGGTCGAGGTATTGACGCGATTGCCAGTCCAGCCGGCGGCCTTGATCCCGAACAGGTTGTTGGAACTGTTGCCTTCGCCGTCGCGGATACCACGTCGGCCCCAGCCGGTTTCCAGCGCGGCCTGCGCTACCAGTGCACGCGGGTCCACGCCCAGCTCACGCGCCGCGCGCTCGGCATGCGGCCAGATCTTGGCGACGAAGTGCTCGGGAGTACCACTGCGGAACTTGTCGGCATCGGCCTTGGCGATCGTCTCGACCTCGTCGCAGGCTTCCGATGCCACGCGCGTATCCGGCATCAGTTCGGCCGGCGCTCTGCCGCCGATGCTGCCGGTGCCGGATGCGCGACCAGCGATCGCATCGATCGCCTCGGCCGCCGCCGTTCCACCGGGGAATCGCTGGTAGAACGCCACGCTCTTCTTCGAAGGAATCGGGTCTACCAGGCGCTCGGGGCTGGCGTCGGCCTGCTCCGCGCCCACGTCCGCGCCCAGTTGGCGCGCGATCAGCGGCCGCAGGCCCAGGCCCTTGCCCTGGCTCAACAGATCGGACAGTTGCCGATCGTAGAGGTCGCGATAGGTTTGGTTCTCCTGCGGGAACATCGAGTCGCCGAAACTGGCGTCGCGCATGCACTTGACCAGCATCTGGGTGAACTGGCTTTCCAGCTTGCGCGAGGCGTCGTCGATCTTCGCCGTCTTGCTGGTCTTCGTTGCCTCCGGCGTCGGCTCCTTGGGGGTGAGCGAGGCAATCGCGGGTTTGACGATCTGCATCAGATCACCTCCATCTCGGCTTGCAGCGCACCCACCTGCTTGAGGGCTTCCAGAATCGCAATCAGGTCGCCCGGGGCGGCGCCGATATCGTTGACCGCCTTGACGATCTGGTCGAGCGTGGCACCGCCCTGGAACTTGAACATGCGGCTGCCGGTGGCCTGCGCGTCGATCTGCGACTGCGGCGTGGCGACGGTGCGTCCGTTGGACAGTGCATTGGGCTGGTTGACGTTGGTCGATTCGGTCACGGTCACGGTCAGCGAGCCGTGGCTGACCGCCGCCGGCAGCACCCGCACCGAGGAGCCGATGACCACCGTGCCGGTGCGCGAGTTGATCACCACCTTGGCGGCGGCCTCGCCCGGCGACAGTTCCAGGCTCTCGACCTGGGCCAGGAAGTTGATGCGGGCACCGGGATCGCTGGGGGAGCGCACCAGCACGGTTCCGCCATCGAGCGCACGCGCCGCGCCCGGCCCGAAGCTGGCGTCCAGCACCGCCACCAGCCGCGAGGCGGTGGTGAAATCGGCCTTGTGCAGGTTCAGCGTGATGTCGCTGCTGGCACCGAATACATCGGGCAGCGCACGTTCGACGATGGCGCCGTTGGGGATGCGGCCGACACTGGGCACATTGACCGACATCCGCGAACCGTCGCCGCCTTCGACGCCAAAGCCACCGACCACCAGATTGCCCTGAGCAATGGCGTAGACCTGGCCATCGACGCCCTTCAGCGGCGCCATCAGCAACGAGCCGCCCCGCAGCGACACCGAGTTGCCGATCGAGGACACGGTGATGTCCAGCGGTTGTCCGGGTTTGGCGAACGGCGGCAGATCGGCATGGATCGCCACCGCCGCCACGTTCTTCAACTGCGGGTTGACCGTCGTGGGCACGTTGACGCCCAGCTCGTTCAGCAGGTTGCGCAGGCTCTGCACGGTGAAGGGGGTCTGGCTGGTGCGATCGCCGGTGCCGTCCAGGCCCACTACCAGGCCGTAGCCGACCAGCGGGTTGCTGCGCACGCCAGCCACCTGCGCCAGATCCTTGACGCGTTCGGCATATGCCGGGGAAATCGCCGCCAACACTGCCGGGAACAGGCATAACGCCAGCAAAGATCGCCACTT
Source organism: Lysobacterales bacterium (assembly GCA_015655035.1). Lineage (GTDB taxonomy): Bacteria > Pseudomonadota > Gammaproteobacteria > Xanthomonadales > Xanthomonadaceae > JAATFS01. Next base: position 10,690 of record JAATFS010000351.1, read on the forward strand.
GCGCAACGCCACGGGCAGGGGGGCGGCCCGGACGTTGGCGAATCGGCTAGGCGGAATGGCGGTTTTCATGGCGCACCTCAGTAGGGATACAGAGGTGAATGAAAGAACCGTGCCAAAGCGCCGGCCTGGTTGCTCTGGGCCAGCGTGCCACGGCCGTTGTAGGAGATTCGCGCGTCCGCCACCAGGCTGGAAGGAATGGTATTGCCGCTACTGATATCCACCTGGCGAACCACGCCATCGAGCTGGATGAATTCGTTGCCCTGGTTCAATTGCAGGTTTTTCTGGCCACGTACCACCAGATTGCCGTTGGGCAGGCGACGGATCACCGTCACCGTCAGGTTACCGTCGAGTCGGTTGCTCTGGCTGCTGTCGCCGGAGCCGGTGAAATCACGG
>JAATFS010000442.1 GCA_015655035.1 Lysobacterales bacterium
CAGCAGGCTACCTGTGCCCCAGGCCCCGATGGCGACGAAGATCCCTGCCAACGCCTGGGTGATGCTGGCGTCCACGCCACGGCTTTCGATGATCCGCTGCTCGAAGGCGGGATTGCCGATCAGCATGGCAATACCGGCCGCGAGCATCGCCAGCGTCAGCGCACTCGCGATGCCGAACAGCAGCCGCTGCATGCCCGCCTTGCGCAGTAGCCCCGGCAGCAGCGGCGCCAGCGCCAGGCAGAACATCGGCAATGCCGGCAGGATGTAGACATCGCGCTTGCCGCTGGGAATGGAGAAGAACACCACTACCATCAGCCACCAGGCCAGCGGCAGCAGATAGCGCGCGTCGCGGCGCTTGAGCCGGCGCCACCATGCCGGGATCGCCCACGGCAACGCCAGGATCGCCGGCATCCACATCCCGGCCATGGTCTGCAGCTGATACCAGGCAGGCTGCGAGTGGTCCCAGGATTGCGCATAGCGCTTGGCGGTCTGCCGGAACAGGATGTCGTGCAGATAGGCCCGATACGACGGGTCGCTTGTGCCCAGCGCCGCCATTGCCATCGGCACCAGCCACGCCAGGATCGCCGTCAGGAACAGTAGCGGGCCGAGCCAGAAGCGCGGATCGCGTACGCGTACGCGCACGCGCGGCCATTGCCACCACGACGCCAGCGCGGCCGGCAGCACCAGCATCAGCGCGATCACCCCGACGCCCTTGGTGATCACCCCCAGCCCGGCGGCGAACCACCCCAGCGCCCACCAGCGCCATGCCGGCCCCTGCAGCAGGTGCCGCAGCAGCCCGTAATTGGCCAACGTGATGAAGAACATCACCAGCGGGTCGATCTGCGCTTTCTTGGCCTGGAAGGTGAACTGCAACGCGAACAGCAGCGTCCAGGCGGCATACAGCCCTACTCGCCGCGTCCACAACCGCCGGCCCAGGTCGTAGACGCACGCCAGCGTGCCCAGCGCGGCCAGCAGCGATGGCAACAGGAACGCCACTTGCCAGTTGCGCAGCAGCGTGTACAACCCCGCCTGCCACCACATCAGCATCGGCGGCTTGTCCGAATAAAGCTCCACGCCCCGATGCGGGAATAGCCAATCGCCGCTCTCGACCATTTGCCTGGCCGCCAGCGCAAACCGCGGCTCGTCCGATGGCCATGGATCGCGCAGCCCCAAGCCCGCTCCGATCACCAACAAGGCGGTGATGGCCAATAACCAGAATTCTCTGGACGCACGGGAGTTCAACATAGATCGCTATGCTTCGCAGCGGAGCAGGTCAGGAGGTTTTTAGCAGACGCGCGTAGAAGAAACCGTCGCACTCCTGTTCACCTGGCAACCGCTGCCGTCCGTGCCCACTGGTGTGGCCGAAACTTTCGGGCAAGGGATCCGCCCGCGCGTCTGGAGTACGCGCCAGAAAAGCGTCGATCTGCACCTGGTTCTCGCGCTTGAGCACAGAACACGTGGCGTAGAGCAGTTGGCCTCCCGCGCGCACGCTGCGCCAGGTGGCATCCAGCAGCCGCGCCTGCAACGCACACAGCGCATCGATGTCCTCGGCCCGGCGGTGCAACAACACGTCGGGCTGCCGGCGCACGATGCCGGTGGCCGAACACGGGGCGTCCAGCAGCACCGCATCGAATGGCTCGCCATCCCACCATGCCGCAAGCTCGCCGGCATCGGCGGCCTTGAGCAACGCCCCGTCGCCCTGGCCAGTCCGCTGCAAGGTCTGTTGCACACGCCGCAGCCGCCTGGGATCGATATCCAGCGCGGTCAGGTGCAGGCTGCGATGGCGTTCGAGCAGGTGCGCAGACTTGCCGCCGGGCGCCGCGCAGGCGTCCAGCACGCGCATGCCCGGGGCCAGCAGCAGTGCGTCGGCCACCTGCTGCGCCGATCCATCCTGCACCGAGACCATGCCCTCGGCAAATCCCGGCAACTGCCCCACCGGTACCGCCGCTTCCAGTCGCAACGCATCCGGCAGGCCTGCGCAGGCCTCGGCGGCAATACCGACCTCGGCCAGCCGCTGTAGATAGTCCGCTGCGGTGGTCTGCGCCGCATTCACCCGCAACCACATCGGCGCTGGCTGCTGGCTGGCCGCGAATACCGACTCGGCCAGGTCGCCCCAATCCAGGCGCAGTTGGTGCCTCAACCACTGCGGCCAGGCCGCATCGGCCGCCACCGTGGGAAACCCCTCACGCTGCGCGCGGCGCAGTACTGCGTTGACCATGCCCGCCTGGCGCGGACGGCCCATCGCCCGCGTGGTTTCCACCGTCGCAGACAGCGCGGCGTGCGCAGGCAGTTGCAATACGTCCAACTGGGCAAAGCCCACCATCAACAGCGCCTTGAGTTCCGCATCGCGCTTGGGCAGCGGCCGTTGCAGCCATAGCGCCAGGGCGGCCTCGTACGCGGGATGGCGGCGCAGCACCGCAAAGCACAGCGCTTCCACCAGCGCGCGGTCGCGCACATCGGCGATGGCCGGCAGCGCCACGGCCAACTCCGCTTTCAACGAGCGGCCTTGGTCGGAAACCGCGGCCAGCACGCGTGCGGCCGCAAGCCGGGAGGCGACGCCCGACGGCAGCAACGGCGACGGCTGCATCAGGCGGAGACCGGCAGGTCGCGACGCGCGTTGAGGTAGTCGGCGGCGGTGATCGCCTTGCCGCCATCACGCTGCAATACCCGAACCCGCAACACACCCTGGCCGCAGGCGACGTCGATGCCCTGCCTGGATGCGTCCAGCACGGTGCCCGGTACGTGCGCGTGCGCCTGCTCCAGGGCTACCGCACCATGGATGCGGACGCGCTCGCCGGCCAGTTGCGCCTCGGCCATCGGCCAAGGATTGAATGCGCG
>JAATFS010000330.1 GCA_015655035.1 Lysobacterales bacterium
CGCGCACCATCGCCTTCTGCACCACGTTGACGGTGACACCCAAGTGCTCGGCGATGCGTGGATACGTCCAACCTTCGAGCTGGGACAACAGGAAGGCCTTGCGCACCGTGGCCGGCAAGCCTTCCAGCAGCGTGGCGATTTCTTCCAGCGTCTCCAGCGCCAGCCGCGATTCCTCCGGCGATGGCGCTGCCAGCTCGCCGCGTGCGGCCAGTGCGTCCAGATAGGCCTGCTCGATCGCCTGGCGTCGCCAGTGGTTCACCACCAGGCCGTGCGCGACGGTGGTGAGGTAGGCGCGCGGCGTACGGATCGCCTCGACCGGGCAGCGCCCGACGAGCAAGCGGACGAAGGCATCCTGCGCCAGGTCCAGCGCCAGCGTGTCGTTGCCCAGCCTGCGCCGCAACCAGCTACGCAACCAGCCGTGGTGCTCGCGATACAAGGCCTGCACCTGCTGTCTGGCGTCGATCTGAACGCCGATGCCTACGGCTGACATGGTGGCTACGCCGTCAAATGATAATGATTATCATCATATTGCAGCCCTTGCGGCCATGCAAGCCGCGCTCCGCCGCAGCCGCGCGCGGGCAGCAGGATTGAGCGCGCCTGCGGCCAAGCCCGATAATGGCTGCATGCAAACGGCCAAACCCTGGCATCTCTATCTGCTGCTGTGTCGCAACGGCAGCTATTACGCCGGCATCACCAACGACCTGGAGGCGAGATTCCAGGCCCACCTGCGCGGCACTGGCGCACGCTACACCCGCGCCAACCCGCCGGTGCAGCTACTGGGTAGCCGGCCCTACCCCGATCGCGCAGCCGCCTCGCGTGCAGAATGGGCGATCAAGCAACTGCCGCGTGCGCGCAAGCTCGCGTGGCTGTTGGAGCAAGCGCCGGCCAGCGGCTGAGCGGGAGCGACCGCAGCCCCAGTAACCGCGCCCGTCTCCGGGCACACGCCCGCTACGTCGGCCGTGCCCGCTGCGGCAGCAACGACAGCAGCCCCAGCACCACCGCCAATGCGACATAGCCTCCCGCGAACTGCCAGCTGACGATCCGCGCCAGCCCCTGCAGATCCCAGGGCAAATAAATACCGCCACGCGGATCCACCGAATGGATCAGGCCGAACAAGGTCAGCCCGGCCGCCACCAGTAAGCACACTGCGCCGCGACGCAGCTGCCCGTCGATCATCGCCACCACCGTGGCGATCCACAGCATCGAGGTGATGATGAAACCATTGCCCAGGGTGAAGATCACCGCCAGCTCCGGCAGGCCATGCCCGTCGAGCTTGCTGGTGAGCTCCACCAGCTTCTCCGGCGCCATCCAGCCCGGCGCCTTGATCGTAAGCAGGTACGCCACCGACGGCAGGAAGCCCAGCACCATCGCCCCGGCATGCCGCGATGGTGTGGCCTGAAACGCCTGGGTGGTGATGTCGATGGCCACGTAGACGATGATCGGTGCCAGCACCGCCAGCGGCAGCCATTGCACCAGCCCGGAGATCACCCCGAGCATGCCGCCGATACCGACGAACAAGCCGGTCAGCAACGTGTAGCCGCCGCGCGCGCCCATGTTCTTGTAGGCAGGCTGGCCGATGTACGGCGTGGTCTGGGCCACCCCGCCGCAGACCCCGGCCACCAGCGTGGCGAAGGCCTCCACCAGCAGGATGTCGCGGGTACGGTAGTCGTCGCCGGCCGCGCGCGCGCTCTCGCTGACGTTGATGCCGCCGACCACCATCAGCAGCCCGAACGGCAGCAGCAACGGCAGGTAGGGCAGCGTGGACGGCAAGCCGTCGATGAAACCCAGCGTCGGCCATGGCAGCACGATCTGTGGCGGCGTCCACGCCGGCAGTGCGAATCCGGGTGCGCCCAGGCCGGCCAGGCCCAGCCCGTAGTACAGCAACGTGCCCACCAGGAAGGCGACCAGCACGCCCGGCAACTTCACCGGCAGCCGGCCCTTGGCGATCAGCACGTACAACAGCAGGCCGAGCGTGACCAGGCCGGCCACCGGCGAGCGCAGCGTCTCCAGCAACGGCAGCAGGCCCATCAGCACCAGCGCGATTCCGGCGATGGAGCCCAGCAGCGCGGCACGCGGCAGCGCGCGCGTCACCGCCTCGCCGAAGAACGACAGCACCAGCTTGAGCGCCCCCATCACCACCAGCGCGGCCATACCGAGCTTCCAGGTGGCCAGCGCCGCCGCCTGCGGATCCAGCCCTTGCGCCTTGAACGCGACGAACGCCGGACCCAGCACCAGCAACGCCATGCCGATACTGGTCGGCGCATCCAGCCCCAGCGGCATCGCGGTGACATCGTCGCGCCCGCTGCGTGCGGCCAGCCGCCGCGCCATCAAGGTGTACAGCAGGTTGCCCACCAGCACGCCGAACGCGGTTCCGGGAAACATCCGCCCGAACACCACTTCGGGCGGGAACTGGAACATCCCGATCAAGGCCGCCGCGATAAAACCAAGGATCGACAGATTGTCGACAACCAGGCCGAAGAAACCATTGAGGTCGCCGGCAACGAACCAGCGCGAACGCGACGGCAAAGAGGACGAGGTGGACATACGCACCGCAAGACGTGGGATGGACCGATGTTACTGGAACTGCGTGCCTGCGGATGCTGGACGCACTACGCCCGCCCTTTCCGGAAGTGTCGCACCCGGCCCCCCCGTCGGGCGCGGCCAAGGCACGGTCATTTTTTCAGGAAATTGTTCGCCAGCAGGTCCTTGACTTCGCCGATCCGGCCACCGAGCACGGCCTTGGCGGCATAGAGGGCGGTGCCGGCCACCTGCCCGGCCTCGATCTGCGGCGGCATCACCAGTTCGGTCGGGCTGGTATGCACATCCAGCAGCGCAGGGCCCGGCTGCGCCAGGAAATCCACCACCGTCGATTCCAGGTCCTCCGAGCGCGTCACCGTCCGGCCCCAGAAGCCGATGACCTCGGCCAGCCTGCCGAAGTCTGGATTGCGCAACTGCGTGTAATTGTCCAGCAAGCCCTCGACCTTCTGCTCGAGCTCGACGAAATTGAGCGAGGAATTGTTGTAGACCACGACCTTGATCGGCAGGTTTTCCTGCACTGCGGTCAGCAGGTCGCCCAGCAGCATCGCCAGGCCACCGTCGCCGGACAGCGCAATCACCTGGCGCGCGGGGAACGCCTTCGACAACCCCAGCGCCTGCGGCATCGCATTGGCCATCGTGCCGTGCAGCAGGCTGGTCAGCGTACGCCGCCGCCCATTCACGCGGATGTGCCGCAGTATCCATACCATCGGCGAACCACCATCGGCGGTGAACAACGCATCGTCGTCGGCATGGCGGTCGAGCAACGCCGTCAAGTGCTGCGGATGGATCAGCACGCCCTCGCCGGGCCGCTCCTCTTTTTCGCGCCTGGCCAATGCTTTTTCACGGTGCCGCACGCATTCGTCGAGAAAACCGCTGTCCTCGCGCTGCTGCAACAACGGCAACAACGCCTGCAAGGTCGGGGCGATATCGCCGACCACCCCCAGTTGGACCGGGTGCCGTCGTCCCAGGTGGCTGCCATCGCGATCGACCTGGATCAGCGTGGCCTTGTCCGGGTAGTACTGGCCCCAGGCAAAATCCGCACCGAGCAACAACAGCGTGTCGCATGCCATCAGCGTGTGATAGCCCGATTCGACCCCAAAGATGCCGGTCATGCCCATGTTGTAGGGATTGTCGTACTCGACGAAATCCTTGGCGCGCGAGGTATGCGCGATCGGCGCCTTGAGCCGAGCGCCGAGCTGCACCAGCAGATCGTGCGCCCCTTCACAGCCGGCACCGGCGTAGATGCCGATATTGTTGCCTTTCGCGATCAGCGTGGCGATGCGCTGCAACTCGGCATCCGACGGCCGCAACACCGGTTCTGTGTAATGCACCGAGAATGGCACGTCGTGCTTGACCTCTGCGCGACTGATGTCGGCGGGCAGGATCACCACCGCCACCCCACGCCGGCTGATCGCCGCCTGGCAGGCCAACGTCACCACGCGCCGCGCCTGCGCCGCGCTGAAGACCTGCTGGCAGAACACGCTGCAACCGGCATACACCTGCTTGAAATCGACCTCCTGCGGAAACTCCATTCCCAGCTCGTCGGTCACCACCTGGCTGGCAATCAACACCATCGGCGCACGATTGCGGTTGGTCTCGTATACGCCATTGATGAAATGCAGTCCGCCCGGTCCACACGAACCCGCGCAAGCGGTCAACGTACCGGCAATCAGCGACTCCGCGCCTGCCGCGAACGCGGCAACCTCCTCATGCCGCACATGCACCCACTCGATGTCGCTGTCGTGGATCGCATCGGTGACATGATTGAGCGTATCGCCGACGATGCCGTAGCAATGCCGCACACCGGCCGCCTGGAGAGTCTCAACGACAATTTCGGCAACACGCTTGGCCATGTCCGGTTCCTGGATAACAGCGGAGGTAACCTGGATGCTAGGCACCACAACGTAATCCCCGCGTGCGCAGCGCGTGAGTACTCCCCGGCAACGACGCACCCTCCCCAAAAAACTCCATCACTCCAGCGACAAATGCAAAAACTGATTGAACGCACTACCGGTGTAGTCCCCGAACGCGTCCCCGTTGATGAACCCCCGCCGCCGATACAACGCCAACGCCGGCTCGAACGCCTCACCCGAGCCCGTCTCCAGACTCAACCGGCGTAAACCCCGCCCCCGCGCAACCCCAATGATGTGCTCCAGCACCGCCGCCGCCGCGCCCCGGCGCAGATGATCCGGATGCGTCCGCATCGACTTCAACTCGCCGCTGCCATCGCCCCATTGCCTGAGCGCCCCCACCGCCACCAATTGCTCACCGCTCCACGCACTCCACACGGTAATGCCAGGCGCCTGCAAACCGGACAGATCCAGCGCGAACACGCTACCGGCAGGCGAATTCGCCTGCATCTGGCACAGATGATAATTAAGCAACGCGCGCACCTGCGCACCGCTCAGATCGTCTTCGCGCAACTCGAAACCGGCGCCGGGCGCCTCAGCGTCAATAGGGGACATGCCTAGTTGGAGAAAACCTCCGCCGCCATAGCATGCTCAGAACGCCACTTCCACCGTCTGCCGCGACCACAGCACCGACTGGTGGCCGGTGGCCTGCTTCCACGCCAGCCGGACCGCCTCGATATCGTTGCGGCGCTGCGGCGTGTCCTCGTGCAGGATCACCAGCACCTTGGTGGCCAGCCGGTTGGGTTCCTTGGCGCCGCGGAACAGCCATTGGCCATAGGCGTCGAACACGGTCAGGCCATCGGGAAACCGCGAAGTGACCTCTTTATCCAAAAACGCGCGCCACTGCGCCTCGGTGATCTTCTCGGTCTGCGGGCGGTCGGCCGGACCGGTCTCCTCGCCCACGCCGAAATACAGCTCGCTGCGTACCCAGCCGCGCGCCTCACCGGGGCGGGCCGCATCGCCCTGCAATCCGGCAGTGGTGGTAGCTGCCGTGGTCGAAGGCGCCAGGGTCGAGCACGAAGTCAACGCCAGTGCGGCGGCCAACAAGGTAGTACGCAGGATGTTCATCGGTTTCTCCGTCGCATGCCGGTCATGAGCATGGGTAATGGGGTAATGCCAGGCGCGGCAATACGGGGCCTCGCACCCGCCTTAACATCCAGATAATATATCTCTCCATCCGGATGAATGCAGATCACTTCAACGGAATCGCCTTCAATATTCCCTCGATCGTCGCCGGGCAGCTGGACGCAGCGGCGATGCATCGAGCGGCAGCACCAGGAGAGAGTCACCTATGTTCCGCCCTCATCGTTCCGTCCTCGGCCTGGCCGTGGCGCTGGCCTTGTCCGCCCCCGCCCATGCCCAGCAAGACAGCTCGCAGCCGCAGGCCGCCACGCTGGATACGGTGATCGTCACCGGCACCCGCGCCAGCGGCCGTACCGTACTCGA
>JAATFS010000294.1 GCA_015655035.1 Lysobacterales bacterium
TGCCCGCCACGACCGCAACGCCGGCGTGCTCGAGCAGGTACATCACCACGTCCTCGTCGTTGCCCAGCACCGCGCCCTCCGGAGTGCGCAGCCCGATCAGCCCGGCGCAGTTCACGAAGACATAGAACGCCCCTTCGGGCAACCGGCACGACAGCCCGGGAATCGCCGAGATCCAACCCACTACCTGGTCGCGGCGCTCACGGTAGACCGCGCGGGATTCGGCAACGAACGACTGGTCGCCCTGCAAGGCGGCCAGCGCCGCTGCCTGGCTGATCGAGCAGGCGTTGCTCGTGGACTGCGATTGCAGCATCGCGATCGCATCGATGATCTGCGCCGGCCCGGCGGCATAACCGATCCGCCAGCCGGTCATCGCATAGGTCTTGGATACACCGTTGACGATCAACGTGCGCTCGCGCAACTGCGGCTCGATCACCAGCGGATGCGGCACGACCGTATCGGAGAAACGAATGTGCTCGTAGATCTCGTCGGTCATCAGCCATACGTGCGGATGCTGCAACAGCACGTCGGCGATGGCGCGCCACTCCTGTTCGGAATAACTGGCGCCGCTGGGATTGCTCGGCGAATTGATCACCAGCCAGCGCGTACGCGGCGTGATCGCCTTGGCCAGGGCCGCAGCGGAGAGCTTGAAGCCGTCTTCCTCGCTGCAGACCAGGGTGACCGGGAGGCCGTCGCAGGCCAGCACCATGTCCGGGTACGACACCCAGTACGGCGCGGGGATCAACACTTCGTCGCCTTCGCCCAGGGTCGCCAGGAACGCATTGAAGATCGCGCTCTTGGCGCCGGTGGTGACCACGATCCTGCCGGGATCGATGTCCAGCCCGTTCTCTCGCTTGAACTTGTCGGAGATCGCCTGGCGCAGCGCCGGCGTCCCGGTATTCTGGGTATAGCGCGTCTGGCCGTCGGCGATGGCGGCCTTGGCGGCGGCGCCGATATGCGCCGGGGTTTCGAAATCCGGTTCACCCACGACCAGGCTGACGATCGAACGTCCCTGCCGGCGCAGCGCATTGGCGCGGTCGGCAGCGGTGCTGCTGGGAGAGGGCTTGATGCGCCGCACACGGGCGGCGAGAAAGGATTGGGACACGGGATATTTCGCGCTGGACGGCCCACGCTGGGCCGACATCACGGTAGGCCGGCGCGAGCCCCCGGCGCCAAGACAAGTTTCCTCTACTGACATAAACACGGCTTATGACCTGATCCCGCGCTGTCATAAGACGAGCTTATCCCGGTCTAAACATTCCGTCTTGGAAAGCGCCGAAGCGATCCGTTAAAGATGAAACGGTCGGCTCGCCAAGGACCGGCTCGCCTTGCATCAGGACGGCCGCAGTCCGGGGTCATCCACATCACCGCTGTGGCGCTACGTCGGGAGAGGACGTTGCGTCCGAATCCTCGAGCACGTCTTTCTGCACGGTTCGAGTCCGTCCATCCCACCCCACGGGAACGCCATGAAGCACTTCGCCAAGAAGCACCTGTGTACGTCCAGAGCCGCCCTACTTCCACTTGCGATCGCCACGGTATTCGCAAGTCAATCTACGGCAGCACAGACAGCGGACGCCAGCACCGCAGCGGTCCAGCAACTGGACAACGTCATCGTCACCGGCACGCGCTCCAGCGGCCGCACGGTGTCCGAGTCGCTATCCCCGATCGACGTTCTCAGCGCCGAGGACATCACCGCGACTGGTGCCAGCAATCTGGCGGTCGCGCTCAACAAGCTGCTTCCATCGCTGCACTTCCCCAGCTCGGCGGTCAATGGTCCGCTGAGCACGGTGCAGCCGATCATCCTGCGCGGCCTGTCGCCGAACTACGTGCTGATCCTGGTCGATGGCAAGCGCTATCACACCTCCGCACAGGTCAACTACAGCACCACCAACAGCCGTGGCGCGCAGGCGGTGGATATCGCCTCGATCCCGATCTCGGCGGTGCACCACCTGGAAGTGCTTCGCGATGGCGCCGCCGCGCAATACGGCTCGGACGCAATCGCCGGCGTAGTCAACATCGTGCTCAAGCATGGCGCCGACGAAGGCAGCAACAGCGTCACCGTAGGCGGTGGTCGCAACACCAATTCCGGTGGCGATCAGAACAGCGTATCGGGCTCGATCGGCTTCGATCTGGGCAAGGAGCAGAAAGGCTGGGTCCGCGCGTCGTGGAACTACCTCAATGCGCAGCCGACCAACGTGGCCGAGATCGGCACCCAGACCAATCCAGCCGTGGTCGCCGCCAATGGCGGCTTCGCGCAACAGGTGTACGGAAATTCCGGGCAGAAGACCGGCCAGCTGCTGCTCAATTTCGAATACCAGCCGGGTGAGGACGCCACCGTCTACGGCTATCTGGATGCCAGCCGCCGCAAGCTGACCAACTACGGCTATTACCGTACCGCAGGTGCCAGCAACAACGTCGCCGAGGTCTATCCTGACGGCTACCTGCCGTTGATGCCGACGCAGTCCAACGATTTCTCCGGCGTGCTCGGGGTCAAGGGCAGTACCGAATCGGGCTGGTACTGGGATTTCTCCGGCGTCCACGGCGTCAACAACATTTCCAACCAGGTGGACAATTCCATCAACGTTGCGCTGTACCGCAATACCGGCAGCTCGCCCAGCTACCTGTACGTCGGCAGTTGGCGCAATGCGCAGACCGCCTTCAATCTCGACGTGAGCAAGGACTTCACCACCGGGTTCCTGCCCAATCCGCTGACCGTGTCGTTCGGCGCCACCTGGCTCCACGATCGCTACCAGATCCTGGCCGGCGAACCGGATTCGTACTACGTCGATCCCAATGGACGCTATCCCGGCGGCGCACAGACCTTCTTTGGGCTGACCCCCGAATCGGCCGGCGCGTTCAGCCGCAGCACCGCTGCCGCCTACGTCGATCTGGAAACGGATCTGACCGAGGCGTTGTCGATCGGCGTGGCCGGGCGCTACGAGCACTACAGCGATGCCGGCTCCACCCGTTCTGGCAAGCTGTCTATGCGCTACCGCTTCAACGAAAACTTCAGCCTGCGCGGCACGGTCTCCAACGGCTTCCGCGCACCGTCGCTGGGCCAGCAGTACTACCAGACCATTTCGACCATCATCAACAGCAACGTCCTGACCCAGACCGGCACCTACCGCACCACCAGCGCGGTGGCACAGGCACTGGGTGCCAAGCCGCTGGAACCGGAGAAGTCGACCAACTACAGCGTGGGCGCGGTGTGGAACCCCACCACCAACCTGAGCGTCACGCTCGACGCCTACCAGATCCGCATCAGCAACCAGATCCTGTTGTCGGACAGCTTCAGCCTGGCGCAGAACCCGGCCCTGGCAGCACATGTCGCCACCGTCAGCGATGCCCAGATCGGCGCGGCCCAGTATTTCGCCAATGCCGCCACCAGCCGTGCGCGCGGCGTGGATCTGGTTTCGATCTACAACTGGCAACTGGGCAATGCCGGCCACCTGCGCCTGTCGGCCAGCGCCAACTACAACAAGACCGAGTTGCTGCAGGTAGCACAGACCCCCGCCGTGTTGCAGCAGTACGCGCCGTCGGTCGAACTCTACGGCCGCGCCAGCCAGGGGCTGCTGGTGCAGTCCACGCCACGTACGAAGTACATCTTCGACGCCACCTGGAGCATCGACGACTGGAACGTCTACGCCGGCCTGACCCGCTATGGCGCAGTCACCCGGGTCGGCAATACGCCTGCGGGCGACCAGCGGTTCTCTGCACGCTGGCTGCTCGACACCTCGGTCAGCTATCGCTACGACGACTGGACCATCACCGTGGGCGCCAACAACCTGACCAACCAGTTCCCGACCCGGGTCTCGGCCAACAACAGCTTCGATTACTACTACGACGAACTGCCGTATTCACCACTGTCGCCCTTCGGCTTCAACGGCCGCTACCTGTTCGCCAACGTCACCTACACCTGGTAACCCCGCAACCGCTTCAACACGTAGCGCGCACCCGATATCCCCGCACCTGGCGATCGGCCAGGTGCGGGGCATCGCCTCTCGCCCATGTCCGCGACCATCGCCTCAGCGCTGCGCCGGCCGTGCCAGCCAATAGCGATCCAGCGCCCACATCAGCAGCAGCGATATGCCGACCAGTGGAAACACCACGCCGCCGATCGCCAGCAGCGACACCACCCCGCGCAGCGTGCGTGGATCGACCGGATCGGGTGGAACCCCGAGCCCACCGCGTGGACGGCGCTTCCACCACATCACCACCGCGCTCACGCACAACAGGACGATTGCCGCGCAGGCCAGCAACAGCAGCCACTGGTTGAGCGCGCCATATTGCTGCCCCAGGTGTACGTTGATCCCCCATTCCAACGCTTTGGCCAGCGGCCCGTAGTCGGCGTAACGCATGTCCAGCAACACCTGGCCGCTGTACTCGTCCAGGTGGATCACGCGTTGCTGCCCCAGGTCGGCGGGAAACACCGATGCGGTATAGACACCCTGCACGCCGCTGGGCAACGACACGCTGTAGCCCGCTTCGATGCCGCGCGCATCGAAACGCGCCAGCGCCGCATCCAGGCCGATCGCGCCCGGGTTCGCGGCATAGTCCTCCACTGCGGCCGCCGCGCCGTGGCCGGCGTGGGCGGCCTCCACTGCGTGCTTGTGTTGCGGCGGCGGCGCAGTGGAACGCGGTAGCTGCGCCTGCCGTAGCGACCAGGCCGGCAGCGTGCTCGCGGCCAAGGTCTGCGTCGACATCGGCACCTGCACCCGTAACCCGGCCGGATAACCAAAATCATGGCCGTTGACCCAGCGATTGACCTGCGCGCCCCATAGCCAGGACCACGGCATCCCGGTCAACGCCAGGAACAGCAACACCGCACCCACGCCTGCACCGGTCACCGCATGCAGGTCACGCCAGAACAGCCGCTGCCGTGGCCGTCCACGCACACTCAGCACGCCCCCCCGGCGGCCGCGCGGCCACCACAGGTACACGCCGGTCAGCACCAGCAGGATCGCCCACCCCGCTGCGACTTCGATCAACGCATTGGCGAAGGGACCCAACAACTCCAGGCTGTGTAGCCGGCGAATCGTCCAGGCCAGCGTGCCGTGCTCGGGTAACTGGCCGAGCACCCGGCCGCGATACGGATCGACGTACACCACCTGCCGGTCGCCGTGGCGCGTGACGACGCCGATTTCGACACTGCCATCGATTCCGGCCGGCGTGGCATAGCGAAACACCTGCCCCGGTTGCGTACGCAATGCGGCCTCCACCAACGGCTGTGCCGGCAAGCGTGCCTGCGCCGGCTGCACCACCTTCAGCGCGTGGTGGAAGCCGCGATCGATCTGCTGCTGGTAGACGAACGCCGCACCGGTCAGCGCCAGCCATGCCAGGAAGGGCAGCACCAGCAAGCCCGCATAGAAATGCCAGCGCCACACCGCGCGGTAGAAGCCCCAACGCGGGGTCTTGGCGCTGTGCTCGAGCAAGGCGCCCATCAGAAGTCCCACGTCCACGAGGCGTACAGCGCACGGCCGTCACCCGGCGAATAGCCCGACGATCCGCTGTCGTACCAGGCGTACACATACTGGCGATCGGCGAGGTTCTTCAACTGCAATGCAAACTCGCCGGCGCCGCCCAGCATCCAGCTGGCACCGAGATTCAGCAGCACGTAACCGCCATCGCGACCAAGCGCATTGCTGCGTTCCAGATAGTAGTCGCCCTGTGCATTGCCCCAGGCACTGAGCTTCAAGCGAGGCGTGGGCTGGTATTCCATACCGGCATTGGCCAGCCAGTGCGGCACGTTCTCGATTTCCTTGCCACGAATCTGCGGCGCGTCGGGATCGGGCGTGACGATGCTCGCCTTCTGCTGCGAGTACGCCATCCATGCGCGCCAGCGCGCGCCAGGTTGCAGATTGACCTGCACATCCCAGCCTCGCCGCAGGGTCTTGCCGACATTGCCAACCTCGCTGCTGTCGATCACCCCGTTCACGCCCAGGATCGTCGCCACCTCGTCGGAAGCCCGCTGTTGCCAATAGGCCACGCGGCCATCCAGCCACGGACGCGGCGTGAACTTGAGCCCGGCTTCCCAGCCTTGGTTGATCGAGGGCCGCAAGTTGCCGCGCTGGAGGCGATAAGCCCCATCACCGCTGCCTATCTGGAAAGTACGTCCCCAGTTGGCGTAGGCGCTGGCCTGCGCGGACAGCGCGTAGGCCAGGCTGAACTTCGGTTGCTTGATCAGGCCATAGTCGTGGGCGGGGTAGCGCGCGCCGCTCATCCGGTCGCGAAAGGATCCATCGATGCGATCCACCCGATAGCCCGGCACCAGGGTCAGCCGTTCGTTGACGCGCAGTACCGCCTGCAAATAGACGCCTCGCGTATCCAGATCGAAATCCCAGTCGCGGATCTGGCTGCTGCGCACGCGCTGCACGCTGCGGTACCGCTGCGCTTGGTTGTCCTGCCATTGCGCGTCGACACCGGCCTCCAGCGCGAACGCTGTCAGCGCGCTCACGGATGGCCGCCAGGTAGCGCGCGCGATCACGCCGCGCTGGGTTTCGTCGTTGTCGCGCTCCTGTTGCGCACCCGCTTCGGAAAAGCGCACCCAGCGCTGGTTGCGATAGCGGTTGAGATACGCCTTGGCATTCCAGCTCCAGTCCTGGCCGATGCTGCCGTCCAGATGCAGCGCGGCCTGACCGGTCTCGCGCTCGCTGCGGTCGGCCTGTGCGTAGTCGGGGGAACTGCGCGGCGCACGTGCAGCCTCGGCATGGCTCAGATAGCCCGATTCCAGCGCGCGGTTGCGGTAATAGCGCGTGGTCAGGCCGGCATGCCAGCGTCCGTCCGGATCGGAATAGAACCACTTGCCGGCGAAGCTGCGCCTGATCGCATCGGCGTGATCGCGATAGCCATCCGAGTCGCGCCAGGCGACCACGTAGTTCTGGCTCCATGCGCCGCGTTCGACGCCCTTGCTGGCCTGTAGTTCGCGCGTTCCGAAACTGCCGAGCGTCATGCTGAGGCGACCGTCGTTGCCGCCGATCCGGGTCAGCACATCGACGTCGCCGGCGATGGCATTGAGCCCGTAACGCGCGTCATTGGTACCGCGCACGATCTGGATCGCGGCGATGTCCTGCGGAAACACTGCATCCAGGTATGGCATGCCGCCGGCATTGTCATTGCTGGGCACGCCATCGATCAGCAGCTTGACCGCGTTGATTCGGCCTTCGCCGTTGAAGCCACGGAACGAGAAGCGGCCGGCGTCGGTCCCCATCTTGAACTGGGTCACCTGCACGCCGGGCGCCCGCATCAACAACTCCCAGCTGTAATCCACGTGCTGGTCCTGCAGCAGATCGGCGCCGATCACATCGACCGAGGAAAACACCCGGCTCACCGGCAGCGCGCCTTTGCTGTGCTCCTGGGCCTGGACCTTGCCCAGGGTCAGTACCGAATCGTCACCGTCGGTGGCGCGCGCAGCCAGCGCCAGGGCAAACATCAGTGCGCCGGCCAGCGGCGCAACATGGAAACGCAATATCTTCATTGAATAGCTCCGCCGCGCCCGTCACGGGCTGCGGCATGTGATCAAAAGGCGTAGTTGGCTTTCAGCCAGACGTTGCGGCCGGGCTCGTGGATGCGCACCGGATCGGCCGGATAGCCGAAATCGGCACTGCCGGCCAAGTTCAGCGCTTCGCTGTAGTGACGGTCGAACAGGTTGTCCACACCAGCGGTGAGGCGCAGCGCGTCACTGACGCGATAGCCGGCGTTGAGCGCGAGCGTGGCAAAGCCCGCAGTCGGGCCAAGATCGCGGCCAACCACGTTGCCTTGGTCCAGCGCCACCCGCCCCTGCCGGGCCACCAACCGCAGCAGTAGCCCCGCCGACCAGCGCTGGCCCCGCCAGTCCACCTTCACCCGCGATTCCAGCGGCGGCATCTGCGGCACCGCGGAATCGTCGCTGCGGTTCTCACCCCAGGCATAGGCCAACGTGCCACCCAACGTCCAGTTATCGGCCACACGCCAGTCCACGCCGGCCTCGCCGCCAGCGATGCGGGCATCGACATTGCGCGCGGTGGTGGTCGTCCCCATCATCCCGCCGCTGGCGTAGCCGAACAGGATGTAGTCGTCGATCCGACCGGCGTAGGCCGACACCCAGGCATCCACGCGCTGGCCGCGATACTGCAAGCCGATGTCGAGCTGGGTGGTCCGTTCCGGCTGCACCGCAGCGAAGGCGTTGAGCGCGCCGACCGGGCCGTTGTCGGCGGAAAACAGCTCCCAATAATCCGGCATGCGCGCGCTGCCGCCGAGTCCGGCGTACCAGGTCAGATGCTGGCCCAGATCCCGCTCATGGCGCAGGAAACCGCTACCCAGCCACTGTCTGCGCGTTGCATCAGCGGTGGACGAATCCTCGCGCTCGTCGCTGGCCTCGGCGCGATCCATGCGCAACCCGCCGAGCCAGCGCACGGCGCTGCCGGCACCGACCGTCAGTTCGGAGAACACCCCGACATTACCGGTACGCGCGTCCACCGCCCAGGGCATGCTGCGGTACGTGCCGCGCCCCATCCCGGTGCGGTCGCGGTGACGGCTTTCCTGCGCGTCCACGCCCGCCACCAGCACCACCTCGTTCCAGCGCCACTCCGAGTCGATGCGCCCACCGGTTGTGCGGCGATCGACGTTCGAGGCCATTGCCATCGGCATCGCCGATGCCGGGTTCGGCGTGCGCAGGCTGTAGTTGTCCATGACGTGATCGGCGTTGTTGTAATAGACATTGGCCGTCAGCGAATGCCAGCGCGGCGACAGATGCTGCTTTTCGAAGCGCGCGCCGTAGCTGGTGCGGCGGAACCTGGCGCCGTCCATGCTGCGCCCGGCATAGCGCGCCAGTGCATCACCGGTGCCGGCAGACAGCTCCAGCACGGTGTCCGGGTCGGGCGTCCAGCCCACCGCGACGTCGCTGTTCCACTTGCGCCAACGCGATGGCACGCGCGTGCCCTGCCCGTCGCGGTAATCGTCCGACTCGGAACGGTTGCCATTGGCGCGCA
>JAATFS010000265.1 GCA_015655035.1 Lysobacterales bacterium
CCGAACGCGATCTCGTAGTCGTCGGAGAGGCCGAGCGTCAACGTGCGTCCGGCGTAGTCGGCGCCAGGTCGCGACAGCGACAGGCTATGCCGGCAACTGTCCAGCGCCTCGGCAATCAGCGGCCGTAGCGCCTGCGCCCGCGCGGTAGGCCGCAGCCCGCGTCCGGTGCGCTCGAACAGATGGTCGGCGTAGACCACGCGCAGCCGCGCCAGCGCTGCACTCACGGCCGACTGGGTCAGGCCCAGGCGGATCGCGGCACGGCCTGCTCCCCCCTCTTCGTACAACGCCTCGAACACCTTGAGCAGGTTCAGGTCCATCGACCCGAAATCGATTTGGCTCATATCAGATTGTTTGCTTGGCGGGTTGATGCATGATCCTGGCGCTGCCAGGATCAGGCAACGTCTTTTCCGCCCTGGAGTTCATGTGTCCCAATCGACCGTTGCCGCCTTGCAGATCGGCGCATCCCCGCTCGGCAAGGCCGCCACCCTGGAGCAGATCCTGACGTTCGAGGATCGGATCAAGCAGGCCGGCGCCGGCCTGGTGGTGATGCCCGAAGCGCTGCTAGGCGGCTACCCCAAGGGGGAGACGTTCGGCACCTACCTGGGCTACCGCATCCCGGAAGGGCGCGAGTCGTTTGCCCGCTACTACGACAATGCGATCGACGTGCCCGGCCCGGAAACCGCAGAACTGGCGGGTCTATCCCAGCGCACCGGCGCGCACCTGGTGATCGGCGTGATCGAGCGCTCCGGCGCTACCCTGTTCTGCAGCGCGCTGTTCTTCTCGCCCGACGCGGGCCTGGTTGCCAAGCATCGCAAACTGATGCCCACCGGCACCGAACGCCTGATCTGGGGGCAAGGCGACGGTTCCACCTTGCCGGTGGTCGAAACCCCGGTCGGACGCCTCGGCACCGCCATCTGCTGGGAGAACCACATGCCGCTTCTGCGCACCGCGATGTACGCCAAGGGCGTGCAGGTCTGGTGCGCACCGACGGTGGACGAACGCGATGTCTGGCAGGCCTCGATGCGGCACATCGCCCATGAAGGGCGCATGTTCCTGGTCAGCGCCTGCCAGGTGCAGCCTTCGCCCAAGGCGTTGGGCATCGAAGTGCCGCACTGGGACCCGGAGCGCCCGTTGATCCAGGGCAACAGCCTCATCGTCGGCCCGCTCGGCGACGTGCTGGCCGGGCCGCTGAAGAACGAGACCGGCCTGCTCACCGCGCGCATCGACCTGGATGAGCTGGTGCGCGCGCGCTACGACTTCGACGTGGTCGGCCACTACGCGCGGCCGGACGTGTTCTCGCTGTCGGTGGACGAGCGCGCCAAGCACACCGTGCATTTCCACGACTAGCGCAACCGACCGCAAACGCTGCAGAGGCCCGGCGTCCTGCCGGCATCGGCACGATCCGCGGTGCTAGTCTTGGCGGCTACCCTTCAGCGTATCGTGCCCGCCATGCCCGCATCCTCCAGCGCTCGACGTATTCTCACCACCCATGTCGGCAGCCTGCCGCGGCCGGTCGATCTGCTCGACCTGATGAAAGCCAAGGCACAGGGGCATGCCGACGATGCCGCGCTGCAGGCATCGGTCGCGCGCGCGGTCAGGCAATCGGTCGCCGATCAGGCCGCGGCCGGGTTGGACATCGTGACCGACGGCGAGCAATCCAAGGTCGGCTTCTTCGCATATGTGCGCGAGCGCATCCAGGGCTTCGAGCCGCGCCCCGGCGCCGGCTACGCCGCCTTCGACGCCGAGGTCGAAGCCTTTCCAGAGTACTACCAGCAGTACTTCGGCTCGGCGATGCTGGGCGGCAACATCCTGCCGTTCGTCCCGGTCGCCTGCACCGGCCCGGTCCGCTATGTCGGCCAGCAACAGCTGCGCGAAGACATCGACAACTTGCGCGCGGCGCTGGCCGATGTGCCGCACCATTCCGCGTTCCTGCCTTCGGTGGCGCCCAACGGCGTCGGCACCAACGAATACTACGGCAGCGATGCCGACTATCTGCAAGCCGTAGGCGAAGCGCTGCGCGAAGAATACAAGGCGATCGTCGATGCGGGTTTCAGCGTGCAGATCGACGACCCGTTCCTGCCCGACCTGTTCGCCGATCGCCAGCTGGACAACGCCGCCATCCGCCGCAAGGCCGACGACTACGTGCAGATTCTCAACCACGCCCTGCGCGATCTGCCGCCCGAGCGCGTGCGCTACCACACCTGCTACAGCATCAACGAAGGCCCGCGCATCCACGACGTGCCGTTCATCGAGTTCGTCGAGTGGATGCTGCGCATCAACGCCGGCGGCTATTCGTTCGAGGCCGGCAATGTCCGTCACGAACACGAATACCATCTGTGGGAACAGGTGAAGCTGCCGCAAGACAAGACCCTGATCCCGGGCGTGATCTGCCATGCCAGCAACACCGTCGAACATCCCGAGCTGATCGCCGAGCGCCTGCTGCGCTTTGCCGAGCGGGTGGGACCCGACAACGTCATCGCTGGCGCTGACTGCGGCTTTTCGTCCCAGGCCACCTACAAGACCGAGGTACACCCCACCGTCATGTGGGAGAAGTTCCGCGCCATGCGCGCAGGGGCGGACCTGGCCACGAAGAAACTGTGGGGCTGACGCGGCCCACGCAACCAAACGCGGCCCAACCGTTAACGACGACTCCACCGGAACCAAACGCGCCTGCGCGCAGTCTTTGAACCCACCCGGTGGCCCCCCGGCGCCACGCTCGCCCCCGCCGCCGCTTCATCTCCCTTCAACCAGGACGACCATGACCACTTCCTACCCGAACACCCAATTGCTGATTGCCAACGAATGGGTCGATGCCGCCAGCGGCCGCACCCTTGAGGTACGCAACCCCGCGACCGGCCAGGTGATCGGCCAGGTGGCCCACGCCGGCAAGCAGGACCTGGACCGCGCCCTTACGGCTGCGCAGCAGGGCTTCGAGGCCTGGCGCGACATTCCCGCCAACGAACGCGCAGCCACCATGCGCCGCGCCGCCGCGCTGTTGCGCGAGCGCGCCGATGAGATCGCCGCGTTGTTGACGCAGGAACAGGGCAAGCCGCTGGCCGAGGCCCGTATCGAGACCCTGGCCGGTGCCGACATCATCGAATGGTTCGCCGACGAAGGCCGCCGCGTCTATGGCCGCATCGTGCCGTCGCGCAACCTGGCCGCGCAATCGCTGGTGATCAAGGAACCGGTCGGCCCGGTAGCGGCCTTCACCCCGTGGAACTTCCCGATCAACCAGGTGGTGCGCAAGCTCGGCGCCGCACTGGCCGCCGGCTGCTCGTTCCTGGTCAAGGCGCCGGAAGAAACCCCGGCCTCGCCCGCCGCGTTGATCAAGGCCTTCGTCGATGCCGGCGTGCCGGCCGGTACCGTGGGCCTGGTATTCGGCGACCCGGGCGAGATTTCCAGCTACCTGATCCCGCACCCGATCATCCGCAAGATCACCTTCACCGGCTCCACCGCCGTGGGCAAGCAGCTCGCGTCGCTGGCCGGCCTGCACATGAAGCGCGCCACCATGGAACTGGGCGGCCACGCACCGGTGATCGTGGCCGAGGATGCCGACCTGGAATTGGCGGTCAAGGCTGCGGGCGCGGCCAAGTTCCGCAACGCCGGCCAGGTCTGCATTTCGCCGACCCGGTTCCTGGTCCACAACAGCATCAAGGACGCCTTCGCCAAGGCGCTGGTGCAGCATGCCGAAGGGCTCAAGCTGGGCAACGGCCTGACCGAGGGCACCACGCTCGGCCCGCTGGCCAATCCCCGGCGCCTGGCCGCGATGGACCAAGTGGTCAGCGATGCACGCGCCAAGGGCGCCAAGGTCGCCACCGGCGGCGAGCGCGTGGGCAGCGAAGGCAACTTCTTCGCCCCCACCGTGCTGCTGGACGTGCCGCTGGATGCTTCGATCTTCAACGACGAGCCGTTCGGCCCGGTGGCGGGCATTCGCGGCTTCGACACGTTGGACGAAGCCATCGCCGAAGCCAACCGCCTGCCCTACGGCCTCTCGGCCTACGCCTATACCGGCTCGATCAAGAACGCCCACTTGCTGACGCGTCGGGTGGAGACCGGCATGCTGTGGATCAACCAGCCGGCTACCCCGACCCCGGAAATGCCGTTCGGCGGCGTCAAGGATTCCGGCTACGGCTCCGAGGGCGGCCCGGA
>JAATFS010000113.1 GCA_015655035.1 Lysobacterales bacterium
AGATCGATCCGAGGCAACGAGGCCTGGAGCCCGATCGACGGCGCCTGCACCCGCAGCTTGCCTCCCACCACCTGCAGTTCGCCGAGCCGGCGCAGCGATTCCAGCGGATCGCCGCTGCCGGAACTGGGCAGGCCTTCCACCGACCATTTCCCGTCGTCGCTACGCAGCAAGGTCAACGCCAGCCCGCGCAGGCGCAGTTCGGTCAGCGAACGCCCCGGCAGCAGGCCGGAATACATCGCCACCAGCACTTCCGCCTCACCGACCCGGACACCGCCCTCGCGGCCGATCCGCAGACCCTGTAATTGCAGCAGCGGCCCGCGCCGGGTCCATTGCGTTCGTAGCCGATCGAACTGGATCGGTCTCCCCGCACGCTCGCTCAGCCACGCGGCCACGCGTTGCGGGTGATGCTCGGCCAGCGGCAGCACCTGGCTGGCCGCTCCGACCAGCACCGCAACGGCCACCAGCGCAAGCGCGCAGGTGTAGATCGCATAACGGCGGAACAGGCGGAGACGACGGCGCAGCGGGGTTGGCATCAGAAGTCGTGAGTGTGGATTGAGGAGGGAGGATTCGTTACAGCATGCCTGGCACGGTCGGATCGGCCTTCACTATCCGAGCACGACTCAAAACCATGCCGGCTTTCCCTGGCCCCCGAATTCCCGCTTCACAGCAACACCACGTCGTACTGCTCCTGCAGATACTGGTCGTCGGACTGGAAGCTGATGCTCTTGCCGAGGAACTCCTCCAGCTCGGCCACTGCCGCGGATTCCTCGTCGGTGATCCGCGCCACCACCTTGGACGAGGCGATCACCAGCAGCCGAGCCGCGTCGAACTGGCGTACCGCGCGGGTGATTTCGCGAAAAATCTCGTAGGTGACGGTCTCGGCGGTCTTGATGGTGCCGCGACCGCTGCATTCCGGGCAGGGTTCGGACAACTGTCGCTCCAGGCTTTCGACGGTCCGCTTGCGGGTCATTTCGACCAGCCCCAGCGGCGAGAACTCGTATACCGTGGTCTTGGCATGGTCGCGCGCCAACGCCTTTTCCAGCGTGCGCAGCACCTGGCGGCGGTGTTCCGGGTCGTCCATGTCGATGAAGTCGATGATGATGATTCCACCGAGGTTGCGCAGGCGCAGTTGCCGCGCCACCGACTGCGCCGCTTCGAGGTTGGTGCGGAACACCGTTTCCTCGAGGTTGCGCTGGCCGACGAACGAGCCGGTATTGACGTCGATCGTGGTCATTGCCTCGGTCTGGTCGATCACCAGGTAGCCGCCGGACTTGAGCGGCACCTGCTTGTCCAGCGCGCGCCCGATCTCGTCCTCGACCCCATACAGGTCGAAGATGGGACGGTCGCCGGTATACAGCTCGATCCGCTCGGCCAGCACCGGCATGTACTTGGCCACGAACGCCTGCAACTGGGCGAAGGTCACGTTGGAATCCACCTTCACCTTGTCCACGTCCTTGCGGATCAGGTCGCGCACCGAGCGCAGCGGCAGGCTCAGGTCTTCGTACAGGATGCTGCGTGCCGGTGCCTCGCGGCCGCGCCGCTCCACCGCGTTCCAGACCCGCGACAGATAAGCAATGTCCTCGGCCAGCGCCTCCGCCGGCTGGCCTTCGGCATTGGTGCGAATGATGTAGCCGAAACCGCCGTGTTGCGCCGCCAGCTCGGTCACCAGCGTTTTCAGGCGCAGGCGCTCGGTGTCGTCCTCGATCCGTGCCGAGACCCCGACCACCTTGGATTGCGGCAGCAGCACCAGGTAGCGCGACGGGATGCTGATCTGCGTAGTCAGGCGCGCGCCCTTGGTACCGATAGGATCCTTGACCACCTGCACCACGATGTCCTGGCCATCGCGCAGCAGCTCCACGATGGGCACCGCGCTGGCCGGCAGCGGCGGCAGCACCGTCTCCTCGCCATCGATACCCACCGCCACCTGGGTTGGCCGCACCACATCGTTGGCGTGCAGGAACGCGGCCCGCTCCAGTCCAAGCTCGACGAAAGCGGCCTGCATTCCGGGCATCACCCGCTGCACCTGGCCTTTGTAGATATTGCCAACCACCCCGCGGCGCCAGCCGCGCTCGATATGCAACTCCTGCAACATGCCGTTTTCGATGACCGCCACACGGGTTTCGCGCGGGGTGACGTTGACCAGGATTTCTTCCGACATCAAAGCACTCCGAAACGGGCAAGCAACTGCGAGGTCTGGTAAAGCGGCAACCCCATGACGCCGGAGTAGCTACCCGCCAGATGGGTGATAAAACGCTCTGCCTGGCCCTGGATGGCATAGGCCCCGGCCTTGCCCATCGGCTCGCCGGTGTCCGCGTAGGCGGCGATGTGCGCGGCGGGCAGGTCGGCGAAACTCACCTCCGAGACCACCGTCTCCCATGCGGTCTCGCGATGCGGCGAGGTCAATGCCACCACCGTGATCACCTGATGGCGACGCCCGGACAACGCCGACAGCATCGCGATGGCATCGGCGCGATCGGCCGGCTTGCCGAACACGCGGTCATCCAGCACCACTTCGGTGTCGGAGCCAAGCACCACCGCATCGGGATCGCGCGCGCGCACCAGCGCCAGGCCGGCATTGGCCTTCTCGGTCGCGACCCGGCGCACGTACGCCTCGGCGTGTTCGGACGGGCCGCGTACTTCCGGCACCTCCAGGTCGAGCGCCTGGAAGGCCAGATCCAGACGCTGCAAGAGTTCTTTCCGGCGAGGGGAACGGGAGGCGAGATAAAGCATCCGGGAAGCATACCCTGTGCTCTGCACGGAACGATTGCCGAATGCGGCAATGCCGCCTTCGCAGGCGGCTCACAGCCCGTTCATCGTCCACGCAACACCCTCGCTTTCGCACTCCAAGGAGATTCAGTATGCGCACCTCGTTCAAGCCGCTGCTGCTGGCCCTGTCCATCGCTACCGGAACCGCCATGACTGCCCACGCCCAGACCGCGCCGTCCTATGCCGTTCCCAGCGACGGAACGCTGTTGAACGTCGCCGCCGAAGCCGAAGCCCGTCGCGTGCCCGACGTGGCCAGCTTGTCGGCCGGCGTCGTGACCCAGGCGACCGACGGCAATACCGCCATGCGCCAGAATGCCGAGCAGATGACCAAGGTATTGGCCGCAATCAAGGCCGCCGGCATCGCCGACAGGGACATCCAGACCAGCGGCGTCAACCTCAGTCCGGAGTACACCTACCAGGAAGGGCAGACCCCGAAGATCAACAGCTACCGCGCCAGCAACACGGTCAGCCTCAAGGTCCGCGACATCGCCCGCCTGGGCAAGGTGCTGGATGCCCTGGCCGCCCAGGGCGCCAACCAGATAAATGGCCCGTCGTTCGAGATCGACCAACCCGAACCGGCCTACGATGAAGCCCGGATCGCCGCGCTGAAGAAGGCCCAGGCCCGCGCCGAGACGTATGCCCGCTCGCTGGGACTGAAAGTGCGACGGGTCGTCAGCATCTCCGAAGGCCGCAGCGGCGGCGTCCGCCCGGTGATGATGATGGCCGCCCGCGCCGCCAAGGCCGAAGCCGACACCCCCATCGCCGCAGGCGAGAGCACCTTGTCGGTCAACCTGGACGTGACCTTCGAGCTGGGAAAGTAACTCCGGTGTCCATATGAAAGCCCCGTCATCCTCTCCGGAGCGTAGCCCCCTTTGTTAAGGGGGCGCGCCGAAGGCGCGGGGATAGGATGCCTATGCTTCACCCGTACCGCCGGGGGCTTTATCCCCGGTGGTACGGGTGGTTGGCCAGCATCGCCGCAGCACGGTACAGCTGCTCGGCCACGACCAGGCGCACCAGCATGTGCGGCAGCGTGAGCGGCCCCAGCGACCAGCTTTCACTGGCACTCTTCAGCACCTCGCCGGCATGCCCTTCCGGCCCACCGATCAGGAACGCCAGGTCGCGCCCCTGGGTGCGCCAATGCTGCATGCGTTGCGCCAGCTGCTCGGAACTGAGCGGGCGGCCGGGCACGTCCAGCGCCACCACGTAGGCCTGTTTCGGCAGTGCAGCCAGCACGCGCCGGCCTTCGTCGTCGATGGCGCGCTGCGGGTCGCGGCCCTTGCCGCGCAGGCCAGGTTCGATTTCCACCAGCTCCAGCGGCAACCAGTGCGAAAGACGCTTCTGGTATTCGGTGAAGCCCTGTGCCACCCACACCGGCGCACGTTCGCCGGTGGCGATCAGGCGCGCCTTCATGGACGCTTCGCTGCCACGACTACCACCGCGGATTCATGCCTATGTCGCCCATCAACGCCCAGTCGTCCTCGGCCATTTCGCGCTGCTGCTTGAGCCAACGCTTGAACCGCGTCGGCTGCTGCAATGTCTGCAGATCCTCCGCCATGATCTGGATCTCTTCGGCGAGCTCGCACTTGATCTGCGCCAGCAAAGCATCCAGTTTCTCCGGCTTGATGCGTCCGCCCTGCTCCAGACCGTACTCGACCCTGAAGGACTCGCCCACCTGAAGCAGTTCCATCTCGACGTCCTTCAACTGCCGGTCGAGATCGCGGTTGTACTGCCTGATCCGCTCCTCGCTCATCTGCTGCAAGTGCTCGGGTTGCAACTGGCCGATTTCGAGCTGCAATTCGATCAGCGCCAGCAGGTTGCCGGCCTTGTAGGCCTGGTTGAGTCGCTGCATCAGCGCAGTCTTGCGCTCACGCTCGGCCGGATCGGTCGCCCGGTCCGGATGCAGCGCGGTGGCCAGCTTGCGATACAGTTCGCGCAGCGGCTGCACCGCCTCGGCCTGCGCCTTCTTCGGCGCCTTCTTGGCCTTGGCGCGCTCGCTGCGCTGGCGGGCGTGGGCCTGTTCGGCCTCGGCGCGCTGACGCACCCGCTCGAATAGTTCGCCGGGTGAATCCACTGCCGCTATTTCGTCTGGATCCAGCCCGAAGCTGGCGCCGATGACTTGCTTGGCAATCGCGTCGGACTCGGCCAATTCCTGGTCGAAGCCGATATCACTATGCCGGTCGTACAGCGGCTTGAGCTCATCGCGGCCTTGCTCGACCAACGGCCCGGTCAACTCACAGATGAACTCGGAGAGGAAACTACGGTCGATCTTGCTCAGCTTGTGGGCGGCATGCGCCTGGTCGAGAAGTTGCACCAGCGCCACCTCCAGCGTTTCACGGCGCTCGAACAGCGGCACCGCCTGCTCGTGATAGCGCTCGCGCCAACGGGGCGTGGCCGTCTCCCAGGCACGCAATTCCGCACGGCACTTTTCCAGGCGCCGGACCAGGCTATTGAAACGCTTGCGCGCGGCAGACAGCGGCTGCGTCGGCGCAGCCGCCAGGGCTACCTTCGACTGCGACTGCATGTTCTGTCCCGACACCGCCACACCTCTCGATCAAGACAACATCCCGCCAGCCCGCGCCATTGGCTGGCGCGGAGCGGGGTCTTCGCTCACTCTTCCAGCGCCGTCGGCGGCTGGTCTCCTACCGTCCACAGGCGCTCCAGCGCATAGAATTCACGCACGCGCGGCAGCATCACGTGGACGATCACATCGCCCAGGTCCACCAGCACCCACTCGGCTTCCCGCTCGCCTTCCACGCCCAGCGGCATCACGTCCAGGCGCTTGGCGAACTTGACCACTTCGTTGGCGATCGATTTGACGTGGCGGGTCGAGGTGCCGGAGACGACGACCATGTAGTCGGCAATGCTGGACTTGCCGCGAATATCGATCTCGATCGCGTCCTTCGCTTTCAGCTCTTCGAGCGCCTCGCGCACGGTGGCCATCAGCAGCGGCAACGGCGGCGCAGGGTTCGGGATGGAGGTCTTGATGACTTGGGCTGGATTGGTCAAAGCGGCAACTCGAAGGAATTGGGGCAATTATAGGCAAGTGTGCGGCACGACGCGTTCAAGCGGCCGGATCGGCGGCGCCGTAGAGGCGCTCGGCCACAATATAGTCCGCTACCGGCCCGGGAACCCGCGTGCGCCAGGCCCCGCCCTCGCGGACCATTCGTCGCACCTCGGTGGCCGATTCCTCCCGCAACGGCTGATGCAGGCGCCAGACCAGGCCTGCCGGCACGGCAGTCAGGCTGTCCAGGGAGCTCGCCCAGTGCCCGTCCAGCGCAGCGGCCAGTTCGCTCGCCAGTGCACCATCGACCGGCGAACCCGGCCGCTCGGCCACGACCAGGTGCGCCAGCGCCAGCAACTCGCGCCAGCGATGCCAACTGGGCAGGCCGACGAAGCTGTCGGCACCCAACAGCCAGGCCAACGGCACGTCCGGGCCGAGTCCCTGGCGCAGTTCGATCAGCGTATCCACCGTATAGGACGGCACATCGCTGTGCTCGGCCCGGCGCAACTCGCGCTCATCGAGCACCAGCCCAGGCCGGCCGGCGATGGCCAGCGCCAACATCTGCGCGCGCTGCCGCGCATTGGCGCCAGGAAGTGCGCGATGTGGCGGGTCGGCGGCCGGCACCAGTTGCACCGGCACGCCCAATTCGCGATGCGCAGCCTCGGCGATGGCCAGGTGTCCGTTATGGATGGGATCGAAGGTGCCGCCGTAGTAAAGCTTCACCGGTTCAGCACTATGCAGACCGGTAGCGGGACTTGGGGCTGCGTGGGTTTGCCGATCCCGCATCGCCGGTTACTGGCCGTCAGGCCGACAGCAGGCGCACGGCCCGGGCCTCGGCGACCGCGACCAGCAGCCGCTCCATCGCCACCCAGACATTGCCGTCGGCGCGGCCCTTGGCAATACGGTCCACCCGTGCGGCCTCGGCTACGAACCGTTCCCAGCGCCGTGGCTCGGCATGCCGCTGCAACGCCCGCTTGAATGGTGCCTGGCGCGACTCCCAAATGCCCTGCCCCTTCATTTCGGCCGCCAGGTTGCCGCCGTTGGCCTGGACCCGCGCCAGCGCGGCGGTACGCACCAGCTCCTTGATCAGGATCGGCATCAGTGCTGCGGCCGCCTCGCCCTCGGCACGCAGGCCCGCGAGCATCCGCACCACCGCGACCGGCTGCCCGGACAAGCTGGCCTCGGCCAGCCGGAACACGTCGTAGCGCGCGGCATCGGCGACCAGCGACTCCATCGCTTCCAGGTCGAGCACCTGGCCATCGGCCAGCAATGCCAGCTTGTCTATTTCCTGCGCGGCCGCGAGCAGATTGCCTTCCACGCGCTCGCTCAAGCGCTGCACCGCAGCCGCATCGGCGCGCAGGCCCTTGCTGCGCAGGCGGCGCTCGATCCAGTCCGAAAGCTCATGCGGCTTGATCGCCCAGGCCACCGCGATCGTGCCGATCCGTCCCACCGCATCGGCCCACTTGCCCTGGTGCGCCTTGCTCCAATCGTTGCAGGTGATTAGCAGCACCACGTCCGGCGGTGGATTGGCGCAGAAGCCGGAAATCACCTCCGCGCCCTCCTTGCCCGGCTTGCCGCTTGGCAGCCGCAACTCGACCAATCGCCGCGCACTGAACAGGCTGGGCGCATTGAAGGTGGAGTCGAGCAGGTTCCAGTCGAAGTCGCGGCCATCGGCATCGAATACTTCCCGCTCGCTGATGCCTTCGGCGCGCGCACGCGCGCGCACGCCATCGGCCGCCTCCAGTACCCGCAAGGTCTCGGGGCCGGCGATCAGATAGGCCGGCTGCAACGGCTGGTTGCTCGACTGGCCGGCCAACTGCTCGGGACGAAGTTCCATGCGGGTGCGCGCGTTTACCGGATCAGGGCTTGATCGTGGGATCGGCCGCCGGCGTTGCCGGCGTGCTGCCCGGTTCGGCCGCGTGCTCCAGCGGCACGCCCTTTTCCAGACGGGCACGCACCACGCTGTCGACCCGGCGCAGGATCGCGGCGGACATGTCGCGACGCAGTTCGTCGGCAAGGATCTCGCGCTCGGTGGCGGTACCGGTGGCATCGACCGGCGGCGACACATAGTCGCGCGACAGCTCGATCACCTGCTGCGGCACCACTACCGTGCCATCCGAGCCGGTCAAGGTGAAGATCGCCGCGTAGCGCAGGCTGTACTCCTGGGCACGGCCCTGGCCATCGATGGCAATAGGCAGATCGCCCCAGCGTTCGGACAGCACCATCAGCTGAGCAACGCCGGCAGTGGTGTCATCTTCGGCGATGACGGCACCGGAGCCACGCAGCCCGCGCTTGAGCAGCTTCACCAGCTCACTGTAGTTGGTGCTGGACTGCACCCGCACCGAAGGCACGTCGGGAGGCAGGGTCAGCTTGTTGCGCAGATGGAAGCCACAGCCGGTCAGGCCGGAAACGAGGACAAGGGCAAGAAGGAATCGAATCATGAGCACAGTCTGGATGAGCGCACCGGCGGCGGCAACTGCCAGCTAGCGTGCCGCATATCGCGTGAACGGGGATTGAGACAGGCGCCGGGCGATGGCGGCGGCTGGCGCGGGATGACCACGCAAGCATCGCTTCCGCGCGGCACCCCGGCGCCGGCGAGCACCGGGGCCGGGCCGGGCGCTCGCCGGCGCCGGGCGATCACGCCGCCACGATGTTCACGATCTTGCCCGGCACGATGATGATCTTGCGGATCGTCAGGCCTTCCAGGAATTTCGCGGCATTCGGCTCGGCCTGCGCCAGCGCCTCGATCTGTTCGCGTGCCGCATCGGCGGCCACCTCGAGGGTGCCGCGCAGCTTGCCATTGACCTGCACCGCCAGGGTCAGCGCATCGCGTACCAGCGCGCTCTCGTCGACCTGGGGGAATTCCACGTTTTCCAGCAAGGTAGGCGCATGTCCCAGCGCCTGCCACAACGCATGGCTGGCATGCGGGGTGATCGGGTTGAGCAGCAGCACCATCGCCTCCAGCGCCTCCTGGCGCACTGCACGGCCCTGCTCGCTGGCGTCATCGAACTTGGCCAGTGCGTTGGACAGCTCCATCACGGCCGCGATCGCGGTATTGAAGCTGTGGCGACGGCCGTAGTCGTCGCCGACCTTGCCGATGGTCTCGTGGGTCTTGCGACGCAGCGCCTTCTGCGCGCCATTCAAGCTGGCTGCTTGCAGCGCCGGGGCGGCGCCTTCGGCTGCGTGCCGGGACACCTGCACCCACAAGCGACGCAGGAACCGCGCCATGCCATCCACGCCCGCCTCGTTCCATTCCAGCGACTGCTCCGGCGGCGCGGCGAACATCGAGAACAGGCGCACGGTGTCGGCGCCGTACTTGCCGACCATCGCCTGCGGATCGACGCCGTTGTTCTTGGACTTGGACATCTTCTCGGTACCGCCGATCTTCACCGGCTGGCCGTCCGAAACCAAGGTTGCACCGATCACGCGGCCACGCTCGTCGCGCTGGATCTCGACATCGGCCGGATTGATCCAATCCTTGCCGCCATTGCCGGCATCGCGATAGAAGGTATCGGCGATCACCATGCCCTGGGTCAGCAGGTTGGTCACCGGCTCGTCGCTGTCCACCAGCCGCGCGTCACGCATGAGCTTGTGGTAGAAGCGGAAATACATCAGGTGCAGGATCGCGTGCTCGATGCCCCCGACATACAGGTCCGCCGGCATCCAGTAGTTGGCGCGGCGATCGACCATGTCGCGCGCGTTCGGGCTGGTATAGCGCGCCACATACCAGCTCGATTCCATGAAGGTATCGAAGGTATCGGTCTCGCGCTCGGCCTCGCCGCCACAGTCCGGGCAGGTGGTCTTGCGCCACTGTGGATCGGTCTTGATCGGCGAGCCGGTACCGCTGAACTGCACGTCCTCGGGCAGCACCACCGGCAATTGGTCTTCCGGCACCGGCACCGCGCCGCAGCTGGCGCAGTAGATCACCGGAATCGGGCAACCCCAATAGCGCTGGCGGCTGACACCCCAGTCGCGCAGGCGGTAGTTGATCCGGCGCTGGCCCTGGCCCTTGCGCTCGAAGCGCTCGGCCAGCGCTTCGAATGCGCCTTGATGGTCCAGCCCATCGAACTCGGACGAGTTGACCAGCTCCAGCTCGCGGCTCTTGTCGCCGTACCAGTCCTGCCACACGCTCGGGTCGTACTCGCGTTCGGCCTCGTTGCGGGGCGACTTGAGCGCCACCACCTGGCGGATCGGCAGCGCGTATTTGTGCGCAAACTCGAAGTCGCGCTCGTCATGTCCAGGCACGGCCATCACCGCACC
This sequence comes from Lysobacterales bacterium, assembly GCA_015655035.1. Taxonomy (GTDB): domain Bacteria; phylum Pseudomonadota; class Gammaproteobacteria; order Xanthomonadales; family Xanthomonadaceae; genus JAATFS01. The sequence goes on from JAATFS010000113.1 coordinate 10,028, forward strand.
GGTGCCGTAGCCCATCAACACGAAGTTGGCGACCCAGACCGGCACCTGCTCGCCGCTGATCGGATGCACCGCCTTCAGGCCGGTGTCCATGCCGCGCTTCTCCTGGGTCTCCAGCTCGGCTTCGGATACGCCGCCGCTCTTGAGATCCTCCAGCAGCGCAGCCAGCGCGGGATTGGCGCGCGCCGCATGCAGCGCCAGCGGATGCTCGGCGGCGATGGAGACGAAGGTCACCCCCATCAAGGTGTCCGGACGCGTGGTAAACACGCGCAGTGGATCCAGCGCGCCACCGGCGGGGTCGAATACGTCGAACTGGATTTCCAGGCCTTCGGAGCGGCCGATCCAGTTGCGCTGCATGGTCTTGACCGAATCCGGCCAGCCCTCCAGCTGGTCGAGGCCGTCCAGCAGTTCCTGCGCATAGTCGGTGATGCGCAGGAACCATTGCGGGATCTCTCGCTTCTCCACCAGTGCGCCAGAGCGCCAGCCACGGCCATCGATGACCTGCTCGTTGGCCAACACGGTCTGATCGACCGGATCCCAGTTCACCACCGAGTTGCGGCGGTAGGCCAGGCCCTTGCGCATCAACCGGGTGAACATGCGCTGCTCGTGCACGTAGTACTCAGGCGTGCAGGTGGCGAACTCGCGCGACCAGTCGATCGCGTAGCCCAGCGACTTCAGCTGGCTGCGCATGTGCTCGATGTTGGCGTAGGTCCACTTGGCCGGCGCAGTCTTGTTCTTGATCGCCGCGTTTTCCGCCGGCAGGCCGAACGCGTCCCAGCCCATCGGCTGCAACACGTTGTGGCCGGTCATGCGCTTGTAGCGGCTGACCACGTCGGAGATGGTGTAGTTGCGCACATGCCCCATGTGCAGCGCACCGGACGGGTACGGCAACATCGACAGGCAGTAGTACTTCGGCTTCTCCGAGCTCTCATCGACCTCGAAGGCGCGAGTGCTGTCCCAGAACTGCTGGGCGGAGGTTTCGACCTGCTGCGGGTCGTAGATATTGGGTTCGACGCTGGACATAGAAGAGACGGTCGGCACGGGGCGGCGCAAAGCGGGACAGGGTACCGCAGCGCAGCAAGGGCTCCAAACCCACCAGCGCCCGGCACCGGCAACACTATGCGCCGGCGCACGGTCGCGCGCCGCCCCCCGGTCCGGCGCAAGCCCCTGGAATCAGCGCAAACAGTACCTGCGGGCCACGGCGTCGGCGGCCTTCAACGCGGCACTGGCGCGCGTTTCACCGTGAAAACCCGGGTCGTCCGGCGGCGCGCCACTGCGCAAATGCGCAGGCCCTGCCCTGCCTCAAAACGCCTGTTCGGCCTTGGCCGGCCAGCACCATGCCGCCAGTGCCAACCACCCCACCCAGCCCAGGAACGCCACGCGCTGCGCAATCGCCTGCGGCAGCAACGCCGGCGGACCAAAACACGCCACCGCCACTACCAGCCCGGCGCCGAGCGTGATCCAGGCCAGCACCCGCATACCATCGCGATTGAGCAGATCGGAGGCCAGCAACAGCGTTCCCGGCACGAATGCCACCCCCCACAGCAACCAGGCCGTGGCGTGATACTGGCTGGCGCGGTCGTCCAGATCCAACGGATTCAACGGCAGCGCGCCCATGCCGAAAAAAGCCAGTCCCGCCAGGACGATCAACTGGCCACCGATGCGGAGCGGCCAGCCGGGCCGGGCCGGCATCCGCGAAAGCACCCGCGCGGCCACTGCCAGCGCCAGCACCCCGACCAGCTCGAACGCCAGCAAATTGAAGACGCCTGCATGGGCAATGCCCTGCGCACCCAGCAATGCCACCGGATGCGTCCCCTGTGCATACCCCGGCAGTGCCGCACCAAACCCCAGCACCGCCGCGATGAACACCGCCGCAGCCATCCATCCCGTCGCCCGCCACAACACTTCGTCAATTGCCACTACGCCCCCGATACCCTTGAGTACATCGCATTGAGTACATTGCATGGGCACTGTGCGGAATGCACAACGCTCCGGCCCGTCGGCATTGTCAGGCGTGCCGGTATCGCCGTGAACCCCTCGCCTTGAGTCGCGTGGGTTTGCCTCCATTATCTTTGTTCTCGCCGTCATCGAACCCACCTATGTCCGATACCCCCCACGTTTTCGACGCCACGACCGAAACCTTCGAAGCCGAGGTTCTGCAAAAATCGCTGCAGACTCCGGTATTGGTGGACTTCTGGGCTACCTGGTGCGGCCCCTGCAAGAGCCTGACCCCGATCCTGGAAAAGCTGGCGGCCGACTACAACGGCGCGTTCATCCTGGCCAAGGTCGATGTGGACAAGGAGCAGCAGGTCGCCGCAGCATTCCAGATCCGCTCGGTGCCGACGGTATTCCTGGTGAAGGACGGGCAGTTGGTGGACGGCTTTCCCGGTGCGCTGCCGGAAGGCAAGCTGCGCGAATTCCTGACCCAGCACGGCATCGAGCCCGCTGCTCCGGCCGAACCGGCCGAAGAATTGCCGGACGCGCCGCTCGACCCGCAGGCCGAGGTCACCCGCCTGCGCGAAGCGATCGCCGCCGAGCCGGGCCAGGATGAACTCAAGCTAGACCTGGCACTTGCCCTGCTGCGTATCGGCGACACCGACGAAGCCGAACGCCTGATCGATGCGCTACCCGCCAACCTGGCCACCGACGACCGCAGCATTCGCGCCAAGGCCCGGCTGAGCTTTTCCAACCTCCTGAAGGACGCGCCTTCCGCCGAAGCCCTGCAAGCGGCCCTGGCCACCGATGCCGGCGACTTGCGCGCCCGTCACCTGCTGGGCGTGCGCCATCTGCTCGACGGCGAGGACGAAGCGGCGCTGGAACAGTTCCTGGAAATGCTCAGGCGCGACCGCAGCTTCGACGAGGGCTTGCCGCGCAAGGCGCTGATCGATGCGTTCCGGGTGATCGACGACGAAGACCTAATCGGGCGCTACCGCCGTAAAATGGCTTCATTGCTGTTCTAGTCTGTTCCAGGGTTCACGTCACAGAAGGGATTTGCTGCCGATAATTTCATCATCCGGTTGCCATTCAGTTTGCCGGACGAGATGTCCGGCTCGCTCCGCGACTTCATGACCAGGGGAAAGGTACACGCCGGGGATGCACCGGCGCGTCGCATGCCCGGTCCTTACCCAGGCCGAGATGTTGAGTAGTCACTGTCGTACCCAACCTGATGGTCCAACGTCCCGCCTGCGGCGCGGGCTTGTCACGTGCCTGGCATTGCTCTGCCTGGCGACCCCGGTGATGGGCGCTACCCAGGACTGGACCTATCGTGTCCGCCCAGGCGACAACCTGTGGGAATTGAGCGGGCGTTACCTCAAACCGGGCACCGAATGGCAGCGCCTGGGGCAGCACAACGATGTCGCCGATCCGTACGCGCTGCCCCCAGGCAAGACCTTGCGCTTTCCCATCGCCTGGCTGCGGGTGCAGCCGGCACCGGCGCGCGTGATCGGCCTACGCGGGGAAGTCAGCTTGCAGACCACCGGCCGCGCGACACTATCGGTGCACGACGGCATGCTGCTGCCGATCGGTACGGTCCTGCAGACCGGTACCGATTCCAGCGTGACGGTCCAGTTCGCCGACGGCTCGCAGATGCAGGTGCGCGAGAACAGCCGAGTGCGCTTCGACCGGCTTGCCCGCTACGGCGCCACCGGCATGGTCGATACCCGGGTGCGCCTGGAACAGGGACGCACCTCCAGTGAGGTAACCCCGGCCAAAGGCCCGGCCTCGCGTTACATCATCCAGACCCCGACCGGCACCAGCAGCGTGCGCGGCACCCGCTTCCGGGTGGCCACGGGCGACCGCAGCCAACTGGCCGCCACCGAAGTCCTCCGCGGCGTGGTCCAGGTCGACAACCGCCGTGGACAACGCCTGTTGCGGCCGGGCCAGGCCTCCCGTCTGCCGCCGGACGAGGCGCCCCTGGGCGATGTACTGTTGCCGGCGCCGCCGATCGACGACGCGCATACCCGGTTCGAACAGTCGCCCTATCTGCTGGCGTGGCAAGCCGTGCCCGGCGCAGTCGCCTATCGGGTGGAGGCGGTCGAGGCGAACAGTCGCCAGGTACTTCGCTTCGCCCACCAGACCGAGCAGACCCGGCTGGCGCTGACCGCCCTGCCCGCCGGCGACCTGGTGATCCTGGTGCGCGCCATCGCTGCCACCGGGATCGAGGGCGAGGATGCCGAGCGTACGATCACTGTGCCGGCGTCACCGGCACCGCCGCTGACCGTGCGCCCCGTGCAGGGCCAGCAACTGGCCACGGCGCAGCCGCGCTTCCAATGGACGCGCAATCCCGAAGCCGGCAGCACCGTACTGCAACTGGCCCGGGATGCCGATTTCCAGGAGCTGCTGTTCGAGCGCGCGACCACCGCTACCCGCCTGCGCGCGCCGACCAAGCTGGCGGCCGGCGATTACTTCTGGCGCGTGGCTTCGCGCGATACCGACGGGCACCAAGGGCCATTCGGCCAGGCGCTGTCGCTGCGCATCAGCGATACGCCCGATGCGACGCCGTTACAGAGCCCGGAAACCGCCAAGGGCAAGCTAACCCTGCGCTGGCAAAGCGGCGAACCGGGCCAGCGCTATCGGGTACAGCTGGCGCGACGCCCCGACTTCGAAAAACGGCTGCTCGACCGGACACTCGAGCAGCCGCAGATCTCCTTGCCACGGCCTCGCGGCGGCCGTTGGTACGTGCGCGTCCAGACCATCGACGATGACGGCTACGCCGGGCCATTCTCGCCACCGCAGGAACTCACGCTGCCGTGCCGGCTGTGCTATGCCGGTGGCGGTGCCATGCTGCTGTGGTTGCTGCTGTGATCATGAGAACCCCGCCGCGCTGGTTGCTGCCCGCGGCCGCCGCCGCGCTGGCGGCGGCATTCAGCCTGTCCAACGGTTTCTGGCGCCAGAACAACGCGCTCTACGACGCCGTGATCGAGCACTGGGACTACCGCCCCGATCCGAGCCTGGTCCTGGTCGCCATCGACGACCGCAGCCTGCAGGCGCTCGGGCAGTGGCCATGGCCACGCGCTACCCACGCCCGCCTGCTCGACCGCCTGACCCAGGCCGGCGCAACCAAAGTGGCCTTGGATCTGGTCTTCAGCGAGCCCGACCTGGACGCTCCCGAAAACGACACCCAGCTCGCCGCAGCCTTGCACCGTAATGGCAAGACGATACTCCCGATCACCACCAGCAACGACGACGGCGAGATGCCGCAGGAACTGCTGCCGGTACCGGAGATCGCCAGCGCTGCGGCACAACTGGCCCATACCGATATCGAGATCGATGCCGACGGCGTGTCGCGCGGCATCTACCTGCGCGCCGGCCTGGGTAACGCGCACTGGCCCGCGCTCGGCGCGGCGCTGGCGGGCCTGAGCCCGCCGCTGCCCGGCCTTGCCGAGGCGCAGGATGCCGCCGCGATGCCCTACCGATGGTTCCGCGACGACTTCGTCGCCGTGCGCTACGCCGGACCACCTGCAAGCATGCCGCAGATCTCCTATGTCGACGTGCTGGATGGCAAGGTGGCATCCGAATCGCTGCGCGAACGGCGCGTAATCGTTGGGATCACCGCCGCCGGTCTGGGCCAGCGCTTCCTGACCCCGATGTCGCACGAGAATTGGATGAACGGTGCCGAGTACCAGGCCAATGTCACCGCAATGCTGCTCGGGGGACATGCGCTCACGCCGCTGTCGCGGCTCCAGCAGACCGTTGCATCCGCGCTGCTGGCGCTTCTGGCCACGCTCGGCATGGGCTATCCGGCACACCGCAAGCTGTGGGCTTGGCTGGCACTGCCGGCGGCGCTGGCCGTGGTCACAGTGGCCAGCCTGGCGCTGCTGCTTGGCGCTAACCTCTGGTTTGCACCTGCCGCCTGCCTGTTCGCAGTGACATTGGTATGGGCCTGCTGGCTCAGCTTGCGTGTGGCGCGCTGGCGCCGACAGGCACATCTGGATGGGCTGACCCGGCTGGCCAACCGACACAGCTTCGAGCTCGCGTTCAACCGGGAGCTGGCGGCAGCCCAGCGCACCGGCAAGCCACTGACCCTGATCGTCATCGACATCGATCACTTCAAGCAGTGCAACGACACGCTGGGCCACCACGCAGGCGACCAGGCCTTGGTGCTGGTCGCCGAGACGGTCATGCGGCATGCGCGCCGGCCGCATGACGTGGCGGCCCGGTTCGGGGGCGATGAATTCGCGATGATCCTGCCCGACACCTCGGCTGCGGACAGCCGACGAGTGGCCGCAGCATTGCTGGCCGATATTCGCCAACTGTCGCTGCCGGGTCCGGAAGGCCCCGTGCGCATCACTGCCACGCTGGGCGTGCACAGCGCCATTGCCAGGCCGCACACGCGCAATCGCGACTTCTTCGAGCAGGCCGATGCCGCGCTGTATCGAGCCAAGGCCGCCGGCCGAGATGGCTACGCGTGCAGCGACGATCCGCAGGATTTCGCCGCTGGCGCGGGAGCGTCCTGAGCGGGAATAGATAACCGGCCCTTGGACCGGGCCCCGCGTTTGTCGTCTGGCGATGCCACAGCGGCAGGCAGGCTGAGTGCTGGCGTGAAGATGACCATACCCATGCGAATGGTACGCTCGATTCCCCTACCCGGCCTGTTCTACTGCGATGAAGGCATCCCTGCTCAAATTCGGCATGAATCTGTGGCCGCCGTTTTTGTTTACCGGCATCCGCCTGACCCGGCTGGATGCGGACTATCGGGTTGCCCGCGTCCAGTTGCGCATGCGCCCCTGGAACCGCAACTACGTGGGCACCCACTTCGGCGGCAGCCTGTTCGCGATGTCCGATCCGTTCTGGATGCTGCTGATCCTGCACAACCTGGGTCGCGACTATTTCGTCTGGGACAAGGCTGGCAGCATCGAGTTCGTCAAGCCTGGACGCGGCACGGTCGCGGTGGATTTCCATATCGACGACACCGTCCTGCAAGAGATCCGCAGCGCCACCGCCAATGGCGAGAAGTATCTGCGCTGGTTCGACAGCGAGGTAGTGGACCGCAACGGCGAAGTCGTCGCGCGCGTGTGCAAGCAGATCTACGTCAAGCGCAAGCCTGGCCGTCGCTGAGCTCGCAGGCAGCGGTGTGCACGGACTTGGCAGCCAGCGCCCAGGCCGGTAAGAATCGGACGTCTCCCAACGGCCATCAGCATGATCCTGCGCCCTGCTCTACTCGCCTGCCTGCTTGCCTCGGCATTGCCCGGGGCAGTGCGCGCTGCAACGCCCTACCGCAGCCAGCAACAGATCCTCGATGCGTCGCCGTCCAGCGACTGGCGCACGTTGGATCCAACACGCACGCTGTATCTGCAACTGCCGGCCGGCCGCGTCGTGATCGAACTGGCCCCGCAGTTCGCCCCCGAGCACGTGGCCAACATACTCACCTTCGCCCACGAACACTTCTGGGACGGCACCAGCATCTACCGCACGCAGGACAATTTCGTGTTGCAGTTCGGCGATGCCGACGGCGAGGATCCCGCCAAGGCCAAGTCACTGGGCACGGCAAAAACCCATCTCCCCGCCGAATTCCATCGCAGCGCGAGCGGCCTGGACTTCAAGAAGATTCCCGACCGCGACGGCTGGGCCCGTGAAGTCGGCTTCGTCGACGGTTTCCCTGCCGCGCGCGACGGCGCAGACGGCAAGGCATGGCTGGCGCATTGCTATGGCACGCTGGGCGCGGGCCGCAACAACGCCGACGACAGCAGCATCGGCGCCGAACTCTACGTAACCATCGGCCAGTCCCCGCGCCAGCTGGACGACAACATCACCGTGGTGGGCCGCGTGGTCAAGGGCATGGAACTGCTGAGCGCGACCCCGCGCGGACCGGAACCGATGGGTTTCTACGAAGATCCCAAGCTACGCACTCCGATCATCTCGATCCGCCTGGCCAGCGAGCTGCCAGCGGCCGAGCGTACCCCGCTGCAACTGCTGCGCACCGACAGCCAGACCTTCCGCGACGTGGCCGAATCCAAGCGCAACCGCGTCGACGATTTCTACAAGCGCCCAGCCGGGCACATCGACCTATGCAACGTGCCGCTGCCGGTACGCACCACGCAAGGTTAGAGCCCCACCGGAAACGGCGAAGCCTCGACCGCAAGGTAGGGAGCAACCGAAGAGCATCCGTTTCCATGAATCGTCTGGCACCGCACTACGCCCGCCGACCGTGAGCGTGGAGGACATCTCCAGACCCGACGGGCGCCGCCCATGGATGGGCGGCGCGCTTTGATTAAATGCTTTCCGATCGAGCCACGGAGGGCGAGTCGGAAATTCCGATAGCCCTTCCGGCATAGGTAGGTGACGTTACAGGCAAAGCGTTTTTCTTTGGTTCCGATTCTTTTGGCGCTTACCAAAAGCTTGAACCCGTCCGCACAGCGGTCGGAAGCTTTGGCTTTTATCGCCCAGCCGGATGCGATTGATTGCACGGGAAATCAGCTATAGATTTCCGGTAGTTGCGCCAACCTGACAAGCAACACGCAGCGACCTCAGCGAGCGCGCTGACTGAAGGCCACGCTCCCCAGGATCAGCGCCCCCGCAAGCAGCATCGACAATGTCAGCGACTCGCCCAGGAACACCCACGCCAGCAACGCCCCGAACACCGGGACCAGATAAGTCACCGTGGATGCGCGCGCCGGCCCAATGCGCTGGATCAGCCGGTAGTACATCAAGAACGCCAGGCCGGTACAGACCACCCCCAGCGCGACCGCAGAGCCCCAGGCGTTGACCGGCACCGCCGTGGCCGGCCAATGCAGCCACGCGACCGGCGCCAGCAGCAGCGCACTGCTACCCAGCGTGGCCGCTGCCGACGCGGCCGGCGGCAGGTCGGACATCTGCCGCTTCACCAGGCTGTAGCCAATGCCATAGAGCAGCGAGGCCAACGCACCGGCCAAGGCCGCCGGGCCAACGCTCAGCCCGGCGGCCTTGCTGGTGGCCAGCACCAGCACCCCGACAAAGCCGATCAGTAGCGCAATGGCACGGCGCATGCCGATCTTCTCGCCAAAGAACACGAATGCGATCAACGCGGTGAACAGCACCGTCATCGCATTGCAGATCGCACCGATCGCGGCTGGGGCGCGCTGCGCGCCCCAGGCGAACAACAAAAATGGCAACGCCGAGTTGAGCACGCCGATCGTCACCAGCCATGGCCAGCGCCGCAACGGGAAGCGCGCCCGCGCCAGCCACAGGAACGGCAACAGCACCAAGGCCCCGAGCGCCAGCCGGATTTCGACCAATGCATACGGACCGAATGCCGGCGCGGCCACCCGCATGAACAAGAACGAGCACCCCCACACAACGCCCAGAAATGTTAATTCGGCCGGCGTGCGCCAGTCGCGGCTATCGGAGACAACCCGCTCCGCCGGTTGCGGTGACCCGCTCATGGCCGCCCC
>JAATFS010000242.1 GCA_015655035.1 Lysobacterales bacterium
GTAGCCTCCGACGACGCTTCCACCCGCATCGGCCTGCCGGAAACCAAGCTCGGCATCTTCCCCGGCTGGGGTGGCAGCGCGCGCCTGCCGCGACTGATCGGCGCACCCGCAGCGATGGACCTGATGTTGACCGGGCGCACCGTCTCGGCGAAGGCGGCACGCGCGCTGGGGCTGATCGACAAGGTCGCTGCTCCCGCCGTACTGGTGGATACCGCCGCCGCGCTGGCGCTATCGGGCACCACCCGTCCGTTCAAGCAACGTGCCACCGCATGGGCGACCAACACCTGGATCGCGCGCAAGCTGCTGGCGCCGCAGATCACCAAGCAGCTCGCGCGCAAGGCGCGCAAGGAACACTACCCGGCACCCTACGCACTGATCGGCGTATGGCAGCGCAGCGGTGGCGGCGGCATCCAGGCGCGCCTGGACGCCGAGCGCAAGGCCGTGGTCAAGCTCGCCAGCACGCCGACCGCACGCAACCTGATCCGCATCTTCTTCCTGACCGAGCGCCTCAAGGGCCTGGGCGGCAAGGACCACGGCATCCGCCACGTCCATGTGGTCGGCGCGGGCGTGATGGGCGGCGATATCGCCGCGTGGTCGGCCTACAAGGGCTTTGAGGTCACGTTGCAGGATCGCGAACAGCGCTTCATCGACGCCGCGCTGGCGCGTGCAGGCGAACTATTCGCCAAGCGCGTCAAGGACGAGGCCAAGCGGCCGGCGGTCAGCGCCCGGCTGAAAGGCGACCTGAGCGGCGCGGGCGTGCCCGACGCCGACCTGGTGATCGAGGCGATCATCGAGAACCCGGAAGCCAAGCGTTCGCTCTACCAATCGGTGGAGCCGCAACTGAAGGCCGACGCGTTGCTGACCACCAATACCTCCTCCATTCCCCTACTCGAACTGCGCGAACATATCCAGCGCCCGGCGCAATTCGCGGGACTGCACTACTTCAATCCGGTGGCAATGATGCCGCTGGTGGAAATCGTCCAGCACGATGGCCTGGCCAGCGAGAGCCAGAAGCGCCTGGCCGCCTTCTGCAAGGCCCTGGACAAGCTGCCGGTACCGGTGGCGGGCACCCCGGGGTTCCTGGTCAACCGCGTGCTTTTCCCCTACCTGCTGGAAGCGGCGAGCGCCTACGCCGAGGGGATTCCCGGCGCGGTGATCGACAAGGCCGCCGTCAAATTCGGCATGCCGATGGGGCCGATCGAACTGATCGACACCGTTGGCCTGGATGTCGCCGCCGGTGTCGGCGAAGAGCTGGCGCCGTTCCTGGGCCTGCCGATCCCCGAGGCGCTGAAGACCGTTGAACCGGACAAGCGCGGCAAGAAGGACGGCCAGGGCCTGTACAAGTGGGAGCAAACCGACAAGAGCAGCAAGGCGGTGAAGCCCGAGGTACCCGATGGTTATACGGTCCCGGCCGACCTGGAGGATCGCCTGATCCTGCCGCTGCTCAACGAGGCGGTCGCCTGCCTGCACGATGGCGTGGTCACCGATGCCGACCTGCTCGATGCCGGGGTGATCTTCGGCACCGGCTTTGCCCCGTTCCGTGGCGGTCCGATCCAGCATATCCGCGCCACCGGCGCCGATGCGCTGGTTGCCAGGCTGCAGGCATTGCAAGCCCAGTACGGCGATCGCTTCGCACCGCGACCGGGCTGGGATTCGCCGGTGCTGCGGGAAGCGGTGGCCTAAAGTCGCCTGCGGGCACGGTACCGGCGTAGGCACATCACCGCCGGCCTTGCAGGACGCGGATGCTAGGAACAACGCCGGGAACATCCCGGCGTACCGTTATGCAGGCTGGTTCCGATACCCGGCTTGCTGGCCGTCTTGAACTGCCGCTGCTGCAAGCAAGGATGGCACCGTCAATGGCCGTGGTGGGCATGCTCGTGTTCGTCATCCTCGCCATGGGCCGAGGCTTTGCCGGTCGTGCAGGCGACAACTCCACAATGCCCCTCTTCCACTTGCAGCGTCACGTGGTCGATGTCGAAGCGCGTGTGCAGCAGTTCCCCTAGCGCGCGACGCAATCCATCCGCATCGGCGCTATCGGCCATCACCACGTGCGCCGTCAGTGCCGGGGTGCTCGAGGCCAGCGCCCATACGTGCAAGTCGTGCACGTCCTCGACGCCAGGCTGGCTCGCCAGCGCCTGCCGTACCGCGCCCAGGTCGATGCCCTTGGGCACCCCCTCCAGCAGCACGTTGATCGCCTCGCGCAGCAGCACCCAGGTCCGTGGCAGTACCCACAGGCCGATCAGCACCGCCAGCACCGGGTCGATCCACTGCCATCCGGTCCAGCGGATCGCGAGCGCGCCGATGATCACCGCCACCGAGCCCAGCATGTCGCTCCACACTTCCAGGTAGGCGCCCTTGACGTTGAGGCTTTCGCCGCTGCCGGCTTGCAGCAGCCGCATCGAGACCAGGTTGATGACCAGGCCGAACACGGCGATCAGCAGCACGCCACCGGAAGCGACCTCCTGCGGCGCACGGAACCGCGCTGCGGCTTCCCACAGGATGTATATGCCCACGCCGAACAGCAGGGCGCCGTTGGCCAGCGCACCCAGCGCCTCCAGCCGGGCATAGCCATAGGTGCGCTGGGCATCCGGCGGCCGGCGGCCAAGCCGCACCGCGACCAACGCGATCATCAACCCCAGCGTATCGGTCGCCATGTGCGCGGCGTCCGACAACAACGCCAGGCTGTTGGTGACGAAGGCGCCGACCACCTCGGCCAGCAGGAACAGGCTGGTCAGGCCGAGCGCCCACCACAGCGGCTTTTCGTGGCGGATCTCGCTAGGGGCGTGGTTGTGGTCGTGTGCCATGGGAATGTGAACCTGTCGGATGCACGCACCTTAAGTGCGCCGCGCCCTGGAGACTATTACATCCCGCGCAAGGCGACGGCAGACGCACGCCAGCCCTTGCATTTCTTGCCCGCGTTCAGTGCGCCGCGCCCTGGTCCCTGGCAGGCAAGCATTCGCGATGGGGCTTGCGCGAACGATCGGCGGTGGGCTCAGGCGCCCGACCGCGTCGGCCCCAGCAATGTCACTACGCTGGAGAAATCGAGCGCGCCGTTGCCGGCACGGCTATTGAGCGCATACAGATTGCGCGCCAGCTCACCCAGCGGGATCGCCGCGCCCACGCCCATCGCCGCCTCCGCCGCCAGTCCCAGGTCCTTGAGCATCAGGTCGTTGCCGAAGCCACCGCTGTATCCGCGCGAGGCCGGCGCGTTCTCGATCACGCCCGGCCATGGGTTGCAGACCTCGGTGGCCCAGCTGCGGCCGGTACTGACGGCCATCATCTGCGACAACACCTTCGGGTCGAGACCGTGTGCCACACCCAGCGCGATCGCCTCGCCGGTCACCGCCATGATCACGCCCAGCGCCATGTTGTTGCACAACTTCGCCACCTGCCCGGCGCCGCTGGCACCGACGTGGAAGACGTTCCTGCCCATGTTCTCCAGCACCGGGCGCGCCCGCTCAAGTGCCGACGGCTCGCCGCCGACGATGAAGGTCAGCGTGCCCGCGAGCGCGCCTGCGGTGCCTCCCGACACCGGCGCATCGAGCATCTGCAAGCCGCGCGCGCCTGCCGCGGCGGCCACCTTGCGCGCCATGGCCGGCGCGATCGTGCTGCAATCGATCACCAGCGCACCGGCCGGAATCCGCGACAGCAGCCCATCCTCGCCCAGATACAGGCCCTCGACGTGCCGGCTGGCCGGCAGCATCGAGATCACGATCTCGGCTCCCTCCAGGGTATCGAGCGCCGAGCGCGCGGCCTCGGCGCCGGCCGCAACCGCGGTTTCGACCGCGCTTGGCACCAGGTCGAACACCCGCACTCGATGTCCGGCCTTGGCCAGGTTCGCGACCATCGGGCCGCCCATGTTTCCCAGGCCGATAAAGGCGATCTGGCTCATACGTGCTCCTTTGTGTTCGGTTACGGCCCGTGTGTACGGCAACGGCCAGCGCCGCTGCTACGACGGCGACAGGTCGTGCAGTGGATGCTGCTCCGGTGCCCAGGGTTCGGCGAAGAACGCCTGCGCCCAGGCTTCGTCCGCCTGCGCCAGCGTGGGCGGATTCCAGTGCGGGGTACGGTCCTTGTCGATCAACAGCGCGCGGATGCCTTCAGCGAAGTCGCCGTGCGCGGCCGCGTGCAGCGCGACGGTGTACTCGGTGCGAAAGGCGCCAGCCAAGGTATCGGTCGCGGCATGGCGGTGCAGTTCCCAGGCCAACCGTGCCGAACCAGGCGCACCTGCGGCCAGCGTGGCGCGCGCGTTCTGCAACCAGGCATCTTCGCTCTGCAGCGCCATGATCGCCTGCACCACCGCCGGCAGATCCGCCGGGGAGAGCAGCCGCTCGATCAACTCGGCGTGGTGTTGCAGCGGGCCCGGCTCCGGCGTATGCGCCATATCGCGCAGGAAGGCATCGAGA
>JAATFS010000184.1 GCA_015655035.1 Lysobacterales bacterium
CTGTCGGGGGAGGATTCCGCACGCATCGCGGCCTCCGAACTCGGCCCGACCGGCGCGCCGTCGGTATTGCTGGCGCATGGTTTCGGCCAGACCCGCCGGGCCTGGGACGACACCGCCCAGGCGCTCGCCGCTGCCGGCTACCGCACCGTCGCCTACGACGCGCGCGGCCATGGCGAATCGGCCTGGAATGCTTCCGGACAACCTTATTCGGACCGGCAATTTGCCGACGACCTGATTCTGATCGCGGGCGAGATGCCGGAACCGCCGGTGTTGGTGGCGGCTTCGATGGGCGGACTGTTCGGCCTGGTTGCCGAGTCGCGCTGGCCCGGGCTGTTTCGTGCAATGGTGATGGTCGACATCACCCCCCGCTGGGAAGTGGCCGGTGTCGAGCGCATCCTGCGTTTCATGACCGCTCATCCCGACGGCTTCGATTCACTGGCCACTGCCGCCGATACGATTGCCTCTTATCTGCCGCACCGGCCGCGCAAGTCCGAACAAAGCCTGCGCCGATTGCTGCGTGATGGAGGCAACGGCCGCTGGTACTGGCATTGGGACCCGCGCCTGATCGAGGAACTGGCCGGCGGCGATGCGCAAGCGCAGCAGCAGGCATTGCTGAAGGCAGCGGCGCAGGTGCACTGCCCGTTGCTGCTGGTCAGCGGCGGGCGCAGCGACCTGGTCACGCCAGATAGCGTGGCCGAGTTCCTGTCGTTGGTGCCTCACGCGCAACATGTACAACTGGCCGATGCCACCCATATGGTGGCCGGAGACGACAACACCACGTTTACCGCTACCGTGTTGCAGTATCTCGAAGGGCTGCCCCCGGTTCCGGCCATCGCATCGTTTAACACCACCGAGCATGTCACTGGAGCAAGATCATGAGCATCGTCGCGCCGTTCCTACTCATCCTGCTGGCGGCAGGCTTTGCCGCCTACCATCGCCTGCGCCTGGCGGCATGGGTCGCGATCAGCGCGACGCTGCTGGTCGCCTGCTGGCTGCTAGGCGGCAATGTCGCCGCCACCATCGTCGCGGCCGTGCTGGTGGTGCTGGTCTCGGCACCCGTGTTGCTGCCTTTCATTCGTAGGCCGTTGCTGACGGCGCCGTTGATCAAGGTGTTCCGCAAGGTCCTGCCTCCGCTGTCGCAGACCGAGCGCATCGCACTGGAAACCGGTTCGGTCGGCTTCGAGGGCGAACTATTCACTGGCGACCCGGATTGGGAAAAACTGCTCAAGTATCCGAAGCCGGAACTGACCGCCGAGGAGCAGGCCTTCCTCGATGGCCCGGTCGAAGAGCTGTGCAAGATGGTCAACGACTGGGAAATCACCCACGTGCATGCCGACCTGCCGCCGGAAACCTGGGAGTTCATCAAGAAAAACAGGTTCTTCGGCATGATCATCCCGAAGCAGTTCGGGGGGCTGGGTTTCAGCGCGCTGGCGCACCACAAGGTCATCCAGAAACTGGCATCGGTGTCGAGCGTGGTGAGTTCGACCGTCGGCGTGCCGAACTCGCTGGGCCCGGGCGAGCTGCTCAACCACTACGGCACGCAGGAGCAGAAGGACTACTACCTGCCGCGCCTGGCCGCTGGCATGGAAGTGCCCTGCTTCGGCCTGACCGGCCCGTTTGCCGGTTCCGATGCGACCTCCATCCCTGACTACGGCATCGTGTGCAAGGGCGAATGGAACGGCGCCAATGTGCTCGGCGTTCGCCTGACCTTCGACAAGCGCTACATCACGCTGGCGCCGGTGGCGACGCTGATCGGCCTGGCGTTTCGCATGTACGACCCGGATGGCCTGATCGGAGATACCAACGATATCGGCATCACCCTGGCACTGCTGCCGCGTGAGACGGCCGGCGTCGAGATCGGCCGTCGCCACTTCCCGCTGAACTCGCCGTTCCAGAACGGCCCGATCCAAGGCCAGGACGTGTTCATCCCGCTGAGCCAGCTGATCGGCGGCGTGGAAATGGTCGGCAAGGGCTGGAACATGCTCAACGAGTGCCTGGCCGTGGGTCGCTCTATCACCCTGCCCTCCACCGCCAGCGGCGGCGCCAAGTTCGGCGCGGTCGTCACCGGTGCGTATGCGCGCATCCGCAAGCAGTTCGGCCTGTCGGTCGGCCGCTTCGAGGGTGTGGAAGAGGCGTTGGCGCGTATCGGCGGCAAGGCCTATGCGATCAGCGCGTTGTCGCAGGCCACCGCTGCGGCGGTGGATCGTGGCGATGTACCGTCGGTGCCTTCGGCGATCGCCAAGTACCACTGCACCACGATGGGCCGCGAAGTGGTCAGCGACATGATGGACGTGGTCGGCGGCAAGGGCATCATCCTGGGACCACGCAACTTCGCCGGCCGCGCCTGGCAGGCGGCGCCGATCGGCATCACGGTCGAAGGCGCGAACATCATGACCCGCAGCCTGCTGATCTTTGGCCAGGGCGCGATCCTGTGCCATCCATGGGTGATGAAGGAAATGAAGGCCGCGCAGGATCCGGATGCACAGCGTGGGCTGGATGAGTTCGATCGCAGCCTGTTCGGGCATATCCGCTTCGGCATCTCCAATGCAGTACGCTCGTTCTGGTTCGGCCTGACCGGCGCGCATATCGGCGCCGCCCCGGGCGATGCCTACACCCGTCGCTTCTTCCGCAAGCTCGACCGCTACTCCGCCAACCTGGCGTTGATGGCCGATGTGTCGATGCTGATGCTCGGCGGCAAGCTGAAGTTCAAGGAATCGCTGTCTGGCCGCCTGGGCGACGTGTTGAGCCACATCTACCTGACCAGCGCGATGCTCAAGCGCTACCACGACGAAGGCGCACCGCAGGCCGATCAGCCGTTGCTGGCCTGGGCCTTCCACGACAGCGTGCACAAGATCGAGCTGTCGCTGTCGGCCGCGCTGCGCAACTTCCCGATCCGTCCGGTCGGCTGGTTGATGTGGCTGCTGATCTTTCCGCTGGGGCGCCGTGCCGAAGCACCCGGCGATCGCCTGGGCCACCGCGTCGCCTCGCTGCTGATGACGCCAAACGAGGCGCGCGACCGTCTTGGCAGCGGCGTGTTCCTGACGCCGTGCGAGAACAACCCGGGCGGCCGCATCGCCAGCTACCTTGCCAAGGCGGTGATGGCCGAACCGGTGGAGCGCAAGTTCCTGAAGGCACTCAAGAGCAAGGGCATCGAAGCGCTGGAATTCGGCGCCCAACTCGACGAGGCCGTGGCCGAGGGCGTGATCAGTGCAGAAGAGCGCAAGCTGCTGGAGGAGCTGCGCGAGATCACGATGGATACCATCACCGTCGACGATTTCGAACCGCACGAACTGCGTGCCGCCAGCTACTACGACAAGCCCAGGCCTGGTCAGTCGCGCGCAGCGGCCTGATCCCGCGCCACGCTTCAACTGAAACGCAAACGGCGGACTTCGGTCCGCCGTTTGCGTTTATGGACATGGCACCGCATGCCGAGTCCCCGCTACGCCGGGCGCGATGTAGAGCGGATACACGGCCAGCGGGTCGGCGAGCTGCGAGAGGAGAATCAGGCCCGGTGCCCTCACCCGGCCGCCCGCACCCAGCAGATCCACGATCCGGCAGACGCTGGCCTGCGCCTCGCGTCAGGGTGCTCGCCACGCCCGAACGGCATCGGCGTCACCGCTGCCAACACACCAACAGCAGCGCCACCAACGCGGGCAATGCCTGCACGTAGAGAATTCGTCGGCTTACGCTGTAGCCGCCGTAAGCACCCGCCACGACCACGCACCCCAGAAAGAACACCAGCACGTCGCTGCGATCCTGCAGTACGCCCCATAACAGCCCTGCCGCCAGGAAGCCGTTGTACAGGCCCTGGTTGGCCGCGAGTACGCGAGTGAGCCCGGCCTTCTCCGGGCTGTTGCGGAACGTGCGCAGGCCAAGCGGATGCGTCCACAGGAACATCTCCAGTACCAGGAAATACAGGTGCAGCAGCGCGACCAATACACAGGCGATGATTGCCAAACCAGCCATAGCACGCTCCATTCCGACCCGAGCGGAACAGCATATAACAGCGACTGTTCATCCCCATCGCACGCAGGCGCCTCAGCCCGCAGCGCCCGGGCCATCACTCGCTGCCGGACGCTCCTCAGGCAGCTTCCCGGCCTCGCGCAGCAGGCGCCACGCGCCCAGCGTCATGCCGGTGGCCACCAGCAGGCCCGCAACGAATACCGCCTGCGAACCAAACCCCGACAGCAGCTTGTGCAACCACACAAAGCTCAGGTCGCCCCCGCGATAGACCACCGTGTCGATCGCGGCACCGGCCTTGTAGCGCCATTCGCGGCCGACCCGGGTATAGAGGGTCTCGCGTGCCGGCTTGGCCAGCGAGAACTCACTGGCGCGAGTGACCACCTGGACGATCGCCACCATCATCGGCAGCGGCGATGCCGCCAGCGCCGCATAGCCCAGGATGATCGCGCCGCCCGGAATCAGCAGCGCCGGGGCGATGCCGAAACGCGACAACAAGGCGCGCGTGACCACCAACTGCACGAACAAGGTCAGCGCATTCACCGCCAGATCGATGCCGGCGTAGTAAGCCGTGCTCGCCGCAGCATCGGCATACAGGCGGCGCACGATTGCCGCCTGCTCGTTGTACAGCAGCGTCCCGACCCCGACGCCGAACACCACCATGATCGCGAGCCAGCGCAGCAAAGGCTCGCGCACGATCAGCTTGAGTCCAGCCAACACGTCGCCCCCCATCGGCTGCTCGCCCGACACCAGGTTGCGCTCCTGTTCGCGCGCCACCGCCCATAGCCGCAGGCGCAGCAGGCAGACCACACACACCGCCAAGAACCCCGCCGATACCAGCATCAGGTTGGCGATGCCCACGCGTTCCACCAGGCTACGCGTGATGATCGGGCCAAGGAAGGCGCCGACCGTACCGGCCGCGCCGATGTAGCCATAGTAGGCACGCGCCTCGGCATTGCTGAAGATATCGGCCATGAAGCTCCAGAACACCGCCACCGCGAACAGGTTGAACACGGTGATCCAGAGAAAGAACGCCATGCCGCGCCCCGGCACCCCGGTGTGGAACAGCACGTAGAACAGCAACAGGGTGACGATGAAGAAGCCGTACACCAGCGGCAGGAATACCCGGCGCGGATAGCGGCTGACGATCGCGCCGTAGACCGGTTGCAGCACCAGCATGATCACGAAGGTGCAGGTGAACAGTACCTGCAGGGCGAATTCCTTCAGCGGCATGCCGCGCGCGGCGAAGAACTCGATCATCGCCAGCGGGAACACCGCCGCCACGTCCGCAGACGCTCCCATCGCTTCGCGTACCGGCCGCAGCACGTAGTAACCGCTCAGCAGGCAGAAGAAATACAGGAATGCCCAGACCAGCGGCGGCGATTCCCTCAGTGCGCCACGGAGACGGGACGCACGTAGGCGCAGGGGACGCGGTTCGCTCACAGGCGACGCCCTGTCCAGTGCTGGACACCAAGGATGGACATCGCGGCGACTCCGGGTCGGAAAGCGCGCAAGTTATCCGATGCACTGCAACATCGCTAGTCCATGGGATGCTGCGGCTCATGCGCGCCGAAAACGCTCACTCACTTTTCTGCAATATCGAACGCGCCAAGACTGCGGTGACGGGTCAATCCGACCTGGCCGTGCACACTAGTTTGCGCTTCCAGTACAGACCGCTATACACCGCCTTAGCCGCCCACCGTCCGGGGCCCACGCCATACTCCGACTGGCTGGACCGAAACGCGTCGAAGGGCGCGCTTAGCCGGCAACGGCCCCTCCTGCGTGGCCGCAGTCTGGCGCCGCTACATAGGAAACTGCCGTTAACACCCTCATCACGCAAAAAAATAACATTTAATATCAAATAGATACACATTCATCTTGCGGCAATTTGTGCTATCCGGAAAAGCAGCGCTAGAATCACCCAAAGTAGTGGTCTACAGGCGGGTTGACGAATGAACGACATGGGCAAGCGCCGGCATATCCGTCCGGTGGCATCGGGGTTGCTCGGGCTATTGCTGCCCTTTGCGCTCTCATCGACCGCACAGACGCCCGCACCGGCCGGTCAATCGCTGCAA
Organism: Lysobacterales bacterium; assembly: GCA_015655035.1. Taxonomy (GTDB): domain Bacteria; phylum Pseudomonadota; class Gammaproteobacteria; order Xanthomonadales; family Xanthomonadaceae; genus JAATFS01. Next base: position 6,036 of record JAATFS010000184.1, read on the forward strand.
GCGGCCTCCGCGTCGACGACCTGGCAGTCGCCTACCCAGCCGATGAGTTACCGCGCATCGTTGCCGCAGAACAAGGTACAGCCGCTCGCCAAGGGTTTCGACGTGGCGGCGTTTGAAGCCATTGCGGAACAGCTTACGTATGGCAATCGCGTGCCTGGCCTGGCGATGGCGATCGTGCAGAACGGCCGCGTACTCAGTGCGCGCGGCTATGGCGTCACCGACGTCAACAACCCGCAGCCGGTCGACGGCCACACCGTGTTCCGCCTGGCATCGCTATCCAAGGCCTTCGCCGGTACGATGGCCGGCTTGCTGGTCAACGATGGCACCCTGCGCTGGGACAGCAAAGTGGTCGACTATGTGCCCGGCTTCCGGCTCAGCGACCCGGTGGCGACCCGTCAGTTGACCATCGCCGAAGTGCTGAGCCATCGGGTCGGCCTGACCCGCAACGCCTACGACCGCGACGTCGAATCCAACGCCGACTACTACACGCTCAGCCACAAGCTGGCATCTGCGCCGCTGAAGTGCACGCCCGGCCAGTGCTACGCCTACCAGAACGTCGCCTTCAGCCTGGTGGGCGATGTCGTGTTCGCCGCGTCGGGCAGCTTCTACGAGCAATCGGTGGAGCGCCGTATCTTCAAGCCGCTGGGCATGAACGACGCCAGCATGGGATTGGCCGGCATCCAGGCCAGTCCGCGCTGGGCTCGCCCGCATGTGCGCAGCCGCAATGGCTGGGTCTCGCTGACGCCCAAGCCCACCTATTACCGCCTGGCACCGGCCGCCGGCGTCAACGCCAGCGCCAGCGACATGGCGCAGTGGCTGCTGGCGCATACCGGCCACCGCCCTGACGTACTGCCCGCCCCGCTGCTGGCCACGCTGCATGCACCGCTGGTCTCCACGCCGGGCGAAGCGCGCTCGGGCTGGCGCCACCAGCGTGTGAGCTCGGCCAGCTATGCACTCGGCTGGCGCGTATTCGATTACGCGGGCCATCAGGTGGTTTTCCACGCCGGTGCAGTGCAGGGCTATCGCGGCCTGGTGGCGATGGTTCCCGAGCGCGATTTCGGCATCGCCATCCTGTGGAACGGCGAGAGCGGGCTCCCCTCCGGCCTGCTGCCCACCATCCTCGATCGCGCGATGGGCCTGCCGACGCAACGCTGGCTGGACATCGACGTAGACGGCGACTTCGGCAGCGACAACATGCTTGCCGAGCGCGAACGTCCGGAACCCAAGCGCAAGGGCACCTCGTCCAGCCGGGCCGTGGCCTCTCCGCGCTGAGCAGCGCTTGCCGAACACCGTTGCATCGCAAAGGGCGCCTTCGGGCGCCCTTTCGCTTGGCACGATTCGCATTTGATCAACATCTCTCCGCCTCAGGGCGCAAGGCCATGGAGCGTACCCTCGGAACCAATCCCCACGCAGCGACCCATGCCCGTGGTCCGCGCACCGGTACCAGCCGCCGCCTGCGCGCCAGTGCCCTTATTGCGCGTCCGAGCTGACCACGTCCCAGCGACCGAACAGCGATAGCCCTGAGGACGCTGCCAGGGCCACCGATGCGGCATTGTCGGGCTGGCATCGGTACTGCGGCTCGTAGCCCAGTGACAACGCATGCGCGCCGATTGCACGGACCGCCTGCCGAGCCAACCCTCGACCGCGAAACGCAGGCAACGTAATCACCCCCAGGTCGGCGAGCCGGGTATCGGACCAAGGGTACATGCTCGCAGCGCAGACCAGGCGCTCCTGCGAAAAGGCACCGAATACGCACCAGTGATCGATCTCCACGAATGCCTCGTCGAGATCCGGCTCGGGCGCCTGCGCTGCGAACGCCGCGAAGAGATTGGCGTCGTCCTGCGTGAGCTGGCGCACCGTCGCAGGAACCCGCTCGGCGCACACGGCGGCCTGCTCGGATAGCGGGAAGTAGAAAAGATGGTCGGCACCATTTAGCTCCAGGCCCGAACTGCGCAGCGCCGCTTGCAATGCCGCCTCGCTAATCGGCGTATCCGCCCGGACGCCCAGAGTGCAGGCCATATGCGGCGACACCATCAAGAGGGAATCACCCTCCACCGCCTCAAGCAGCATGATGCGGCGATTCGTCGGCAAGTCGTCATCCACGACCACACGGAAAGTGTCGCCGGCAATCCGGGCATCGCCCAGCTCGCCGTGGTGGAACCAGTGATCGGTAACGGTACTGGAGAACATCAAACGTCCTTGCCGGATGAGGCGATCAGTCTACGCCCGGCACTCCTTGCCAAGCTCCGATGCATTCCAGACTACGAGGCGGGTAGAGTCCCATGCCCGCTGCGCCGGCCTTGAAAGCAGGTTCGGCTACCGGCCGCAGGGCCGGCAAGACGCCCAAGCGACAGCGAACGAGATCCCACGTGATCAGGAGCGCACGGGAGATGCCTGCGGCGGGCACCGTGCAACGGTAAGCCGTACCCAGCTTCGCGGGCCGCCATCCGTGCTCCGGCCCGTTCCTACGGTCAGTGCTGCCACGATTCCGTTCAATAAAAAAGCTCCCTCCCCGCTGGGCACCGGGGAGAGAGCTTATTGGTACGGCTATCGGAATTGAATCAGATCAGCGGAGCCGGGGTCGCCGGCAGGGCGACCGGAGCAGCCTTCTTCTTGCGAGCGGCCGGCTTCTTCTTGGCGACCTTGGCGACCTTCTTTGCAGCCGGCTTCTTGGCGACAGCCTTCTTCGCAGCCTTCTTGACGACCTTCTTCGCCGGCTTCTTGACGGCCGACTTCTTCACTGCCTTCTTCGCAGTCGCCTTCTTCGCAGTGGCCTTCTTGGTCGCGGTCTTCTTGGTCGCGGCCTTCTTGGTCACTTTCTTCGCGGCGGCCTTCTTGGTCGCCTTCTTGGCGGTAGCCTTCTTGACGGTCTTCTTCACTGCCTTCTTGGCAGCGCCGACCTTCTTGGCGACCTTCTTCACTGCTTTCTTGACGGCCTTCTTCGCCGCTACCTTCTTGACTGCCTTCTTGGCGACCTTTTTCACCGCTTTCTTGGCGGCAGGCTTTTTCTTCGCAACTTTTTTAGTGGCCATGTTATTGGCTCCTCGTCAGTGAACTATGGAGTTGAAACGCCCAGTTGAACCAAACCCGCGGCAGCGAACTGCCGGTGGGGAACCGCCTGCACCTGATGCATGACGCGACGGATACGCAAACACCCGCATCGAATGACGACACGGGTGCATAGGGGAGAACGTTGCCGCTTTTTTGGAGGGAAGCGCATCCAACTCCACCGTTGAAGGTCCAGGGGTGGAAGTCCGGTCTGCACTTTTCGCCTTGATGTCGATTCGGCTCACTCTCTTCGGCAGCAACGTCTGCTGGGGCGAAACCTAATCACGCTTTTTTTTACTGTCAACACTCCCTGGAAAAAAAAATCCGCCAGTGCTCATCCCGTAGCCACGGCAGAGCGCTTGATCAGCGCGCTCTGCTCGCCGGCAAAGATCCAGGCCACGCCATCGCGCGCAACCAGCAACAAAGAAAAAGGCTTTTTTTTAGCTGTCTTGTTTCGAAGACTCGTTCGATAAGCTGCGCACCTCTCGGCCAACGCGAGTCCTGCGTTGCAATCGACGCTCTCTCCCGCCGCCTGTCCGCCACCTGAAAATTATTTTTCCGGCGCGCGCACTTCCGGCGTCGCATAAGCGGAAATGCGCAAACTTCGCGCAGCTTTTTTTGGACATCGGTGGCGCAATTCGAGCACCGTCGCAACACCTGCGTCGTATCCAACGGCCGCGACGGTGATGGGCGAGCGGCACCACTCGGGACATATCGAGCTCGCCGCGCACGTCGATCCGGTTGCAGCTCATCACGCACTCATAACGCAGCCGACGACTTCGTGGCCAACGCGCGCCCGGTCGGGAAATGCGCGAGGCGATCGATACCTGCACGCGGGCATCCCGCATGTCGGAAGTCGGCCGCCGCGCAAAAAAAACGGCCGCTGGAAGCGGCCGTTCGTAGGCGTCGGTGCAGCGCCGGAAGCGATCAGTGATCCTCGCCTTCCAGCAGCTCGACGTAATCGTCGGGAGTCAGCAGCTCGTTGAGCTGCTCCGGGTCCTCGATCTCCACCACGAAGATCCAGCCTTCGCCGTAGGCGTCTTCGTTGATGGTCTCCGGCTTGTCGCTCAATGCCGAATTGACCTCGACCACCTTGCCGCTGACCGGACTGTAGACATCCGACGCCGCCTTGACCGACTCGACCACCGCCGCGCCGTTGCCAGCCTCGACGCTGTCGCCAACGTTCGGCAGTTCGACATAGACCAGGTCGCCAAGCAGGCCCTGTGCATGGTCGGAAATGCCGACGGTGATCCGGCCATTGCCTTCGACGCGGGCCCACTCGTGGGATTTTAGAAACTTGAGGTCGCCTGGGATCTCGCTCATGGGATGCTCCGGAAAACGGGTTCTGGGTCGGGCCGGTAGTTTAACCAACCCGGCCCGGGTTGCGGATTTTAGAAAGAGCGTCAACGACCCGACACTCTCCCCTGGACGAGCAGGCCTATCGCCCCCCCACGACAGCTTCTCGGTAAGCTCAGACCAGCACGCCGGCCTGCGGCTGGCCTTCGCGCACGAACGGAAACTTGACCACCCGCACCGGCACTTCCTTGCCGCGAATATCGACGCGCACGTCGCCCGGGTCGCCTGCCGGCACTCGCGCGAACGCGATCGCCTTGCCCAGGGTCGGAGAGAAGGTGCCCGAAAGGATTTCGCCTTCGCCACTGGCCGTCAGCACCTTCTGTCCGTGGCGAAGCACGCCCTTCTCATCCATCACCAGGCCGATCATCTGGCGTGCGCTCCCCTTCGCCTTCTGCGACTGGAGCACATCGCGGCCAATGAAGTCGCGCCCCTCGTCGAGCGCGACGGTCCAGGCCAGCGCCGCCTCATACGGTGACACCGCGTCATCCATGTCCTGCCCGTAGAGATTCATGCCCGCCTCCAGGCGCAGGGTGTCGCGCGCGCCCAGACCGGCGGGGCGCACGCCCACTTCCAGCAGTGCATTCCAGAACGCCACCGCCGAGTCCTGCGGCAACACGATCTCGAAGCCATCCTCGCCGGTATACCCGGTACGCGCGACGAACAACGGCACACCCGCCGTCGAGGTGACTTGCAGTGCCGCGAAGCGTCCGAGCTTGTCGACCGCTTCGCGCTGGTCCTCGGACAACAACTGGATCACTTTCGCGCGCGCGTTCGGCCCCTGTACCGCGATCATGGCGTACTCCGGGCGCTCTTCCACTCGCACACCGAAGGCTGAGGCCTGCTGTCCGATCCAGGCCAGGTCCTTGTCTCGCGTTGCAGCATTGACCACCAGACGGAAGAAGTCCTCGCTCAGGTAGTAGACGATCAAGTCGTCGATCACGCCGCCCTGCGGGTTGAGCATGCAGCTATAGAGCGCCTTGCCGGATGCCTTGAGCTTGTCCACCGAATTGGCCAGCAGGTAGCGCAGGAATTCGCGCACGCGTGAGCCGTGCAGGTCGACCACGGTCATGTGGCTGACGTCGAACATGCCGGCATCACGGCGCACCAGGTGGTGTTCGTCGATCTGCGAACCATAGTGGATCGGCATGTCCCAGCCGCCGAAGTCGACCATCTTGGCGCCAAGCGCGCGATGGGTGTCGTTGAGGATGGTCTTCTGGGTCATGGCAACAATCCGGTGGAAAGAACGCCATTATCTCCGTACTGGCGAACCAGCGGAAATGGGCGGCGGGAACAGGCATCGGCAACAGGCCCCTGGCCCACCAGGCTCATTACACGCACCCACTTCGCCCGTCTCAAGAAAGTCAGGGTGACAACGTATGCATGCATGGGCCGAACTGCTCGACCATCACATCAGCCCGACCGAGGTCCGAACATGATCACGCCCATGCCCAGCAGGCACAGGCTGGCGCCCAACAGGTCCCAGCGCGTGGGCACGATCCCGTCGACCCGCCAAAGCCATAGCAGCGCCACCGCGATATAGACCCCGCCATAGGCGGCATAGACGCGACCGGAGGCTTCCGGATGCAGGCTCAGCAACCAGGCGAACAGCGCCAGGCTCCCCGCCGCCGGCAGCAACAGCCAGATACTTGCGTGCTGGCGCAGCCACAGATACGGCAGGTAGCAACCCACGATCTCGGCCAACGCAGTGACCACGAACAGCAGCAAGGTCTTCAAGAAGCGTCCTGCTCCCGTCGTTTTACCCGAGCCCAGTACGCTTCCTGATCCGGCAGCGACAACTGCTCGAACGCTACTCCGTCCTGTCGCGCGGCGGACTCCATCGCGCGAAAGCGGCGCTCGAACTTGTGGTTGGCATGCCGCAGCGCAGCACCGGGATCGACCTTGGCATGCCGCGCCAGATTGGCGCACACGAACAAAAGGTCGCCGATTTCGTCCTCCAGGCGCGCGTGATTGTCCTGCACCGGCCCACGCGCGAACTCCTGACGCACCTCCTCGAGTTCCTCTTGCAACTTCGCCAGCACCGGCTCCGGTCCCGGCCAGTCGAAGCCCGTCCGCGCTGCGCGCGACTGCAACTTGCCGGCCTTCAGCCATTCCGGTAGCCCGGGCGCGATGCCCGCCAAGGCGGAGCCATCGTCGTTCCCGGCGGCCTGCCGCTCACTGCGTTTGATCGCGTCCCAGTTGGCGGCAACCGCCTGCGCATCCTCTGCCTGGCCATCGGCAAACACATGCGGATGGCGCCGGACCATCTTGTCGCAGATCGAACCAACCACGTCACCGAAGTCGAACGCGCCCTGCTCGGCCGCCATCTGCGCATGGAATACCACTTGCAGCAGCAGATCGCCCAGTTCGTCCTTCAAGTCGTCCAGGTCATTTCGATCGATCGCGTCGGCAACCTCGTACGCCTCTTCCACGGTGTAAGGGGCGATGCTGGCGAAGGTCTGCTTCAGATCCCACGGGCAGCCCCGTTCGGGGTCGCGCAGGCGCGCCATGATTCGCAGCAATTGGCGGATATCCCGCGCCGGTGATGTCGCAGCCTGATTCATTGCCTGGCGCTCCTATGGGGTCTGTAGGGTTCGGCGGCGGGCGCTGCCATTCACGCCAACCATTCGTGCCAGGGCAGCGCGGGATCGCCCAACGCGATGAAATCGCCGTTGAGCAGGGTCTCGCGCCGGTTGTAGCGGAACGGTTTGCCGGTATCGGCGGCCAACACGGTACCGCCGGCGGCTTGCAGCACACACTGGCCTGCTGCGGTATCCCATTCGGAAGTGGGACCGAAACGCGGATAGACGTCGAGCTCGCCTGCGGCGATGCGGCAGAACTTCAGCGAGGAGCCTTGCGCGACCACCTCGATTTCGCCCATGCGCGCCAACAGCGTCTCGGTGCGCTCGCCGCGATGGGAGCGGCTGGCGGCCACGCGCAATGGCGCGAGTGCCGGCTGCCGCACATGCAACGCGCTGTCCCGGTATCCCTCGCGCAGGAACGCCTGTTCGCCACGCGCGGCGTGCCATAGACGCCCATCGACGGGCGCCTGCACCACTGCGAACACCGGCGCGCCGTGATGGATCAGCGCGATATTGACGCTGAACTCGCCATTGCGCTTGATGAACTCGCGAGTACCGTCGAGCGGATCGACCAGCCAGTAGCTGGTCCAGTGACGGCGCACGTCCCACGGCACGTTGGCCGATTCTTCCGACAGCACGGGCACTTCCGGGGTCAGCCGCAGCAGCCCCTCGACAATCACCCGATTGGCGGCCAGGTCGGCCTGCGTCAGCGGACTGTGATCCTGCTTGATCTGCACCTCGAAATCGTTTGCATAGACATCCATGATGGCGGCGCCGGCGTCGCTGGCAATGGCGATGACGGTTTCGCGAAGGTCACCGGTCAGGCGCATCAGCGATTGCGCTCCAGCCACTCACGGACAATGAACAGAGCGGCCAGCGACCGTCCTTCGGAAAAATCTTCGCGCAGCATCAGTTCGTCCAATCGGGAAAGTTTCCATGGCACGACCTCCAACTCCTCTGGCTCATCGCCGGGTAGGCGCTGCGGATAGAGGTCGCGGGCCAGCACCAGCCAAGACTGGTGACTCATATAGGAAGGCGCCAGCGTCATGGCGCGCAGCACCGTCACCTGGCGGGCGCCATAGCCGGCCTCTTCCTTCAGCTCGCGGTCGGCGGCCTGTTCGGGCGTCTCGCCGCCATCGATGCGGCCTTTCACCAGACCCAGTTCGTAGCGGTGCACGCCAGCGGCGTACTCACGCACCAGCAATACCGTCTCCGCATCCAGCATTGGCACCACCACCACCGCGCCATGCCCCTGGCTCAGCTGGCGCTCGTAGAGCCGGCGCTCGCCGTTGGAAAATTCCAGATCCAGCTGCTGGCGCCGGAACGGGCCTTCGCCGATCTCGCTGATCTTGTGGATGACGGGCAAGCGTTGGCTCATTCGATCCACGCACCGGAGCGACCGGCCGATAGAATAGGAGGATGCATCGACATGTTCATGAAATCGAAATGCTAGCAGACCCGGCGACGCAGCATGCGGCCAAGCGTTGGCACACGCCCATGACCCCGCACATCGGAACCACGATGAGCGTCATCGAAGGATCCATCGCATGCGCCTGACCCGCTGCCACGTCGAGCTGCCGCTGGCCCCCCTAACCGAGATTGCGCTGCCGGAGAACACCGCCAATCACCTGCTGCGGGTACTGCGCCTGCGCGAAGGCGATCAATGCGTGCTGTTCAATGGCGATGGCAACGACTATCCCGCCCGCATCATCACTGCGGGCAAGCGCGATGCCCGCGTAGCGATAGAGTCAGCCCAGACCGTCGACAACGAGTCGCCACTGGCCATCACCCTGCTGCAAGGCATCGCGCGGGGCGAAAAGATGGATCTGATCTTGCAGAAGGCCACCGAGCTTGGGGTTGCGGCGATCATCCCGGTGAACGCGGAGCGCACCGAGGTCAGGCTCGATGCGGCGCGCACGGAAAAACGGATGGCGCATTGGCGCAGCGTAGTCGTTTCGGCCTGCGAACAATCGGGGCGCGGGCGCGTACCGGTCGTGCACGCGCCCGCCGCCCTGGCCGAGGCCGCTCGCCAGGTGGCACCCGATGCGGCACGGCTCACCCTGGACCCACAAGGCGAGCACCGGCTGTCCACCCTGCAACTACCGCAGGCCCAGGCCGTGGCGGTCGCGATCGGCCCGGAAGGCGGCTGGTCGCCGCGCGACCGCCGGACACTGGCCGATGCCGGCTTCAGCGGTCTGCAACTGGGACCGCGTGTATTGCGCACGGAAACCGCCGGACTGGCAGCCATCGCCGCGCTCCAGGCGAGGTTCGGCGATCTTTGATCCCGCTTTCCGAGAACGCAATGAGGCCATTCCAGACCCGAAGGGCGCC
>JAATFS010000149.1 GCA_015655035.1 Lysobacterales bacterium
CCGGCTATGCCGACGACACCTTGCTGGAGAGCTTCGTGCTCAATTCCGGCAGTGCCCGCCATGACATGGATAGCCTGGCCAAGCGCTATCTCGGCTACGACACGGTCAAATACGCGGACATCTGCGGCAAGGGCGCCAAGCAGATCCCGTTCGCCCAGGTCGCGCTGGACGACGCCACCCGCTACGCCGCCGAGGATGCCGACATCACCCTGCGCCTGCACCGCGTGCTGGCGCCCAAGCTGGCCGCCGAACCCGGGCTGGAGAGGGTCTACCGCGAGATCGAGATGCCGCTGGTGGCAGTGCTGGAGCGGATCGAGGCCAACGGTGTGCGCGTGGATGCCGACGAACTGCGGCGGCAGAGCGCGGACCTGTCCAAGCGCATGCTGGCGGCGCAGCAGAAGGCCACCGAGCTGGCCGGGCGCACCTTCAACCTGGATTCGCCCAAGCAATTGCAGGCGCTGCTGTTTGATGAGCTCAAGCTGCCGGCGGTGCTGAAGACGCCCAAGGGCCAGCCGTCCACCAACGAGGAGGCGCTGGAGGCGATTGCCGACCAGCACGAGCTGCCGAGGGTGATCCTGGAGTATCGCGGCCTGGCCAAGCTGCGCAGTACCTATACCGACAAGCTGCCGGAGATGATCCATCCCGGAAGCGGGCGCGTGCATACCAGCTACCACCAGGCCGGCGCCGCCACCGGGCGGCTGTCCTCGTCCGACCCGAACCTGCAGAACATCCCGATCCGCACCGACGACGGCCGCCGCATTCGCCGCGCCTTCGTCGCCCCGGCGGGACGCAAGCTGGTGGCCTGCGACTATTCGCAGATCGAGCTGCGGATCATGGCCCACCTGTCCGGCGATCCGGGCCTGGTGGGTGCGTTCGAGTCCGGGGCCGACGTCCACCGCGCCACGGCCGCCGAGGTGTTCGGGCGCCCGATCGACCAGGTCACCGGCAACGAGCGCCGCGCCGCCAAGGCGATCAACTTCGGCTTGATGTACGGCATGAGCGCGTTTGGACTGGCGCGCCAGCTTGGCATCGGCCGTGGCGAAGCGCAGGACTACATCGCGCTGTATTTCAGTCGCTACCCCGGCGTGCGCGACTTCATGGAGAACACGCGCCAGCTGGCGCGCGAGAAGGGCTACGTCGAAACCGTGTTCGGCCGGCGCCTCTACCTGGACTACATCAATGCCGGTAGCCAGGGCCAGCGCGCCGGCGCCGAGCGCGCCGCGATCAATGCACCGATGCAAGGCACTGCGGCGGACATCATCAAACGCGCCATGGTGACCGTGGATGCGTGGCTTGCGGACTACGCCGAGCGCGCGCTGATGATCCTGCAGGTGCACGACGAACTGGTGTTCGAGGCCGACATCGACTTCGTCGACACGCTACTGGCCGAGGTCACCACACGGATGTCGGCCGCGGCCGAACTACGGGTGCCGTTGCTGGTGGATTCGGGCGTGGGCGACAACTGGGACGAGGCGCACTGACCGCTACGCGCTTGAGCTGGCGGGCATCGCTGGCCGTGGAATGAATACGCCTTAAATTCCACGATTTATTAACCTCAATCTTCACGAACTATCAATGTCTGAAATGTTGTCATAGCCCTCGACAGGCGCAATACCTGTCGTGGATCTCTCCCATCCCCTGGAGCAGATCTCGGAACGGAAACTCCTCCCCAAGTTTCCGTTCCCCGGCCCCGTCGACCCCCCCTGGTCGGCGGGGCTTTTTTATGCGCGCGATTTTATGTCGGCGATTCCGGCGGCGATGGCCCTTGGCGGGGTGTCAGTACGGTTGCATCACATCGCGCTTTCCTGCGTCCTGCGATCGGAGCAGGCGCCTGCCTGGCGTGCGCGGATGCGCATTGAACGTGTCGCGTTGAAAGCACGGAGGCCGTAGCCAGCTGAAAACGCTCCGCAGGACGCTCTTTTTGTGATCCAGCGTGTGTTTTAGCCCTCACGAGGCGAGGGCCACCATGGGCGTCGGAAATAGCGGCAATAGCCGTGTTTGGGTGCCTTGTCACTAGGGGAGGGCACAGTGAAATACCATGAAGGAAGTGGGATGAATGGTTGGCTCGTATTCGTTATCGGCCTGGTTATCGGCGCGTGCCTGGGCACGTTTTTCACGGCACTGTGCGTGGCCGGAGGGGAAGATTGATCGAGAGTCGCGACCCGCGCAGGCAGTAGTGAGCTGCCGCCTATCCCTCACGTGGTTGACGGCGTCATCCAAGCCAGTCGCGCGGGACCAGGTAATCGGCCAGACGCGCTTCGGCGCTGCCGGGCTCGGGCTGGAACCCGTATTCCCAGCGTACCTGCGGCGGTAGGCTCATCAGGATGCTTTCGGCGCGCCCGCCGCTTTGCAGCCCGAACAAGGTGCCGCGATCGTAGACTAGGTTGAATTCGACATAGCGGCCGCGCCGGTACAACTGGAACGCGCGTTCGCGCTCGCCGTAGGCGACGTCCTTGCGCCGTTCGACGATCGGCAGGTAGGCCTCCAGGAAGCCATCGCCGACTGCGCGCAGATAGGCAAAGTCATTGTCGAAATCGCCGTGCAGGTCATCGAAGAACAATCCACCCACGCCTCGGGTCTCGTCGCGGTGACGCAGGAAAAAGTAGTCGTCGCACCAGCGCTTGTGCGCGGCGTAGCGTTCCTCACCGAACGGTGCGCACAACGCCTGCGCGGTGCGGTGCCAGTGCAGCACGTCTTCGTCGAACGGGTAGAACGGGGTCAGATCGAAGCCGCCGCCGAACCAGGCCGCCACCGTTTCACCATCGCGCTCGGCGCGGAAGTAGCGCACGTTGGCGTGGGTGGTGGGCAGGTAGGGATTGCGCGGATGGAACACCAGCGACACCCCGCAGGCGCGCCAGGTCGCGCCGGCCAGCTCCGGCCGATGCGCGCTTGCCGAGGGCGGCAGGCGGGTACCGGCGACGTCGGAAAAGCCGATGCCGGCCTGCTCGAATACAGCGCCATCGCGCAGGATGCGAGTCCGCCCACCGCCGCCCAGGGATGGGCCAGTGTCGCGTGAGGCAGGATGCCGGGAG
>JAATFS010000409.1 GCA_015655035.1 Lysobacterales bacterium
CTGGGCTTGCGCTTGGCATCGACCACGCCGACCTGGGCCTTCGCCTGGCGCAGACGCGCTTGCGCGGCAGCCAGGCTGGGGCTGCTGTTCAGGCCTTCGGCAATAAGTGCGTCCAGTTGCGGATCGGCCAGCGCGCGCCACCAATCGGTGGCCGGCCAGGCCGCCGGACTGAGGCCGGCCTGGGCCAGCGTACGCTCGGCATGCAGCGCGCCAGGCTCGACCACGGCGCCCTCCGGCGCCAGGCCACGGCTGCTGGCACACGCCGCCAGTGCCAGGCTAAGGAAAGTAAGAGTGACAGGCCGGAAGCGGCGCATCGTCATGGACATGGGGCTAGCTGCGGTCATGAGGAGTGAGTGAGTCGCGTACGCGTATGAGGAGGGAAATGAGCTGATCGCGCTCGGGTTGGGACAGATCGCCCAATGCGATCTCCACTGCGTGCTCGCCGCGCAGCTTCAGCCGATCCCACAGCTGCCTGCCGTCCTCGGTCATCAGGATCTGCAGCGCACGGCGGTCCTGGGCGTGTGGTTCGCGGCGCACCACTCCCATCGTCTCCAGCTTGTCGAGCAGGCGAGTGACCGCGCTCGGGGTCTGCTCCAGGGCCTGCGCCAATTCGTTGGCCGTGCATGGCGACCTCGAAGACAGCACCTTGAGTCCGACGTAATGGCTGAACCCGAAATCTGGAAATTCGTTGTGCATCTCGGCATCCAGTCGCCGGATCAAGCCATCGCGGACCTGGCGCATCAACAGGCCGAAGGACGGCGGATTGGAGGAAGGAAGACCCATGGGCGACATATTTATTTCATTAGAAATATTTGTCAACGCAAATATACCTGAGGAAATTAAATCAATGTGTTGCACCTATGCAACACTGCTGTCGAATGGTCCGTCCGGCGATACGCTGAAGCTTGGCAGGTAAGGGACCCTACGCTCCGCCTTCCCTACCATTCAGCTTCAGCACTCGCTCCGGTCCGGCTGGGCGGCCCCGCACCAGCGCCTTCGCCCGCGTATTTCGCCAGCGCCACGACCCACCGCCCCAGCCTCGCTTGCAACGCATCCGCCCGGCGATCTGGACCACGGACGGCTTGGCATCCCCCGCCGCATCCGGATAATCGACGCTCTTCGTGCCCGTTCCCGGGCGGGCGCGAATTCTCTACAAGCAGGTAGCATCCACGCAATGACCGACCTCCCCCGCCCCTCCTTCCACGGTTTCGAGCAGTTGCCGCTGCGCGAGTACGCCGAACGCGCCTACCTCGACTACTCCATGTACGTGGTGCTGGATCGCGCGTTGCCCTTCCTCGGCGACGGCCTCAAGCCGGTACAGCGCCGCATCATCTACGCCATGAGCGAGCTCGGCCTGGGGGCTGGCGCCAAGCCGAAGAAGTCCGCACGTACTGTCGGCGACGTGATCGGTAAGTACCATCCCCATGGCGACAGCGCCTGCTACGAAGCACTGGTGTTGATGGCGCAGCCGTTTTCCTACCGCTATCCGCTGATCGACGGCCAGGGCAACTTCGGCTCGACCGACGATCCCAAGTCGTTCGCGGCGATGCGCTATACCGAGTCCAAGCTGACCCCGATCGCTGAGGTCCTGCTCGGCGAACTCGGCCAGGGCACGACCGACTGGGTACCGAATTTCGACGGCACCATGGAAGAACCCTCGTGGCTGCCGGCGCGCTTGCCGCACCTGTTGCTCAACGGCACCACCGGCATCGCGGTCGGCATGGCCACCGACGTGCCGCCGCACAATCTCAACGAGATCGTCAGTGCGCTGATCCGCCTGCTCGACGATCCCGATGCCAGCGTCACCGAACTGTGCGAACACGTACGCGGCCCGGACTACCCGACCACCGCCGAGATCATCACCCCGGCCGCCGATCTGCGTGCGATCTACCAGACCGGCCACGGCAGCGTTCGCGCGCGCGCTACCTTCCTCAAGGAAAACGGCAACATCGTCATCACGGCATTGCCGTACCAGGTGTCGCCGTCGAAGGTGATCGAGCAGATCGCCCAGCTGATGCGCGCCAAGAAGCTGCCATGGCTGGAAGACATCCGCGACGAATCCGACCATGCCAACCCGGTGCGGGTGGTGCTGGTGCCGCGCTCCAATCGCGTCGACGTCGAGCAACTGATGGGTCATCTGTTCGTGACCACCGACCTGGAGCGCAGCTACCGCGTCAATCTCAACGTAATCGGCCTGGATGGCCGCCCGCAGGTCAAAAACCTCAAGCAATTGCTGAGCGAATGGCTCAACTTCCGCAGCGATACCGTGGTGCGCCGCTTGAACCACCGGCTGCAAAAGGTCGAGCGCCGCATGCATCTGTTGGAAGGCCTGCTGATCGCCTTCCTCAATCTCGACGAAGTGATCCGCATCGTCCGCACCGAGGACGAGCCCAAGCCGGTACTGATCGCGCGCTTCGCGCTGAGCGACGAACAGGCCGAATACATCCTTGAAACCCGGTTGCGCCAGCTCGCGCGCCTGGAAGAGATGAAGATTCGCGGCGAGCAGGATGCGCTGGCGCAGGAACGCGACCAGATCATGGCCTTGCTCGCCAACAAGACCAAGCTGAAGAAGCTGATCAAGGACGAGCTGCTGGCCGACGCCAAGAAATTCGGCGACGAACGCCGCTCGCCGCTGGTCGAACGAGGCGCGGCCCAGGCCATCGACGAAACCGAACTGGTGCCCAGCGAACCGATGACGGTGGTGCTGTCGGAGAAGGGCTGGGTACGCGCGGCCAAGGGCCACGAGGTCGATCCCGCCGGCATGTCCTACCGCGACGGCGACGGCCTGTTGGCGGCGGTGCGCAGCCGCAGCACGCACCAGGTGGCCTTCATCGATTCCGAGGGCCGTAGCTATTCGGCGCTGGTACATACCCTGCCCTCCGCGCGCGGCAACGGCGAACCAGTGACCGGCCGTTTCTCACCTGCTGCCGGCGCTTCGTTCCAGACACTGGCCAGCGGCGGCAACGACGACCGCTTCGTACTGGCGTCCACGCACGGCTATGGCTTCGTCACCCGCTTCGAGAATCTGACCGGCCGCAACAAGGCCGGCAAGGCGATGCTCAACCTGTCCGCCGGCTCGCACGTGCTGCAACCGGCACAACTGGCCAATCCGCAAACCGACCGCATCGTCGCGGTGACCAGCGCGGGCAACCTGCTGGCGATCCCGGCCAGCGAACTGCCCGAACTGGACAAGGGCAAAGGCAACAAGATCATCGACATCCCCAAGGCCAAGCTCAGTACCGAGCGCGTGGTCGCGGTGGCTACCGTATCGCCCGGCAATACGCTGTTGGTACGCAGCGGCCAGCGCACCATGAACCTGTCGTTCAAGGACCTGGAGGAATACCTCGGCGCGCGCGCGACCCGGGGCCGCCTGCTGCCGCGCGGCTGGCAGAAGGTAGACGGGCTGGCGGTGGACTGAGCGTCGTAACGCCGGTCCGCAAACGCAACAGGCCGCCCATGGGCGGCCTGTTGCGTTTATCCCGCAGGGAACGGCTTGACCGCTCCCGCGACGGCGCAGGCCCGGCGCTCAGCCGGAAACCGCAGCGCCGTCGATCTTCGAAGTCTGGTACAGCGCAAGACCAATCCGCCGGATCAGGCTCAACTGCTGCTCCAGCCACCATGCGTGATCTTCCTCGGTGTCCTGCAACTGCTTGAGCAGGATGTCGCGGCTGACGTAGTCGCCATGCAGCTCGCACAGCTTCATGCCTGCCGCCAGGTTGGCGCGAACTTCGTATTCGACTTCCAGGTCACGCGCCAGCATCTCTTCCACGGTCTTGCCGGGGGTAAACTCGGCCGGACGCATATCCGGATCGCCCTCCAGGAACAGGATCCGGCGCAGCAGCGCATCGGCGTGCTCGGTCTCCTCTTCCATTTCGTGGTTGATACGCTGATACAGAGCCTGCAAGCCCTGATCCTCGTAGCGGCGCGAATGCAGGAAGTACTGGTCGCGTGCCGCCAGCTCGCCGCGCAGCAGTTGCTTGAGGTAGTCGACGACTTCGGGATGGCCTTTCATGGGGGGAGATGCTCCAGCGACTCGATGCGCGCATGGTGCCCTAATCCACGCAACGATGGTCTAATCGGAATCAGTTTCAGTTGCGCTTGCAGCCAGCACCTGCGGTTGCCGGCCGGTTCCGCTATTCAGCCAGAGTCAGCCGAAAGGGGAGATGCGATGCGGAAGTGGCTGGGCGGGTTGCTGTCGGGGTTGATTATCGTGGCCGCACTGGCCGTCCTCGCCGCCTACCTGGCGCTGCGCGGCAGCCTGCCGCAACTGGGCGGCAGTACCGCGTTGCGCGGGCTGTCGGCGCCGGTGAGCATCCAGCGTGACGCTCTGGGTGTCGTCACCATCGATGCCGCCAACCAGGCCGACGCCATGCGTGCACTGGGTTATGTGCATGCCCAGGAGCGCTACTTCGAGATGGACCTGCTGCGGCGCGCGCCCGCAGGCGAACTGTCGGCCCTGTTCGGCAGCGCGGCGATCGAGCTCGACAAGCGCAATCGCGTGCACCGGTTGCGCCACCGCGTGCGCGAGCACCTGGACCTCGCCATCGGCAGCCAGCGTGAGGCGCTGAATGCCTACCGTGATGGCGTCAATGCCGGTGTGGACGACCTGCGCGTGCGTCCCTGGCCCTATCTGCTGCTGCGCCAGCGGCCGCAGCCGTGGACGCTGGAGGATTCGCTGCTGGCCGGGCTGGCGATGTATGGCGACCTGCAGGACAGCCGTAACCAGTCCGAACTGGCAATGGCCCGCATCCGCGACGTAGTGCCACCGGCGCTGTACGCCCTGCTCGACCACGACGGTTCGGAATGGGATGCGCCGCTGTCCGGACCGGCGCGCGGCAACGCGCCGCTGCCCGATGCGGCCACGCTGGACTTGCGCAGGTTGGGCGCTGCTACTGCTATGACTTCTGCCCACGCCACTTCATCCCCTGCGGCGGAAATGGCGCGCGACCTCATTCCACCGCCTGCGGCGGCCGATTCTTTTCCAGGGAGCAACAACTTTGCGGTGGCGGGCGCCCTCACTGCCGATGGCCGCGCCATCGTCGCCGACGACATGCACCTGGCATTGCGCGCCCCCAACCTCTGGTTCCGCGCACGGCTGCGCTACCCGGATGCCGGCGCTCCCGGCGGAAAGGTGGATGTGAGCGGCTTCACCCTGCCCGGCCTGCCAGCGGTGATCGTCGGCAGCAACGGCAACGTCGCCTGGGGCTTCACCAATAGCTACATCGACACTGCCGACTTCGCCCGGATCGCCGCGCCCACGCCAGGCCACTCACAGGCCGTGACATCGCATACCGAAACCATCCAGGTAGCAGGCGCCGCCCCCGTCAGTCTGCACATCCGCGAGAGCGCGTGGGGCCCGATACTGCACCAGAACCGCGACGGCAGCCTGCTCGCGCTGCGCTGGAGCGCCCAGCTACCCGGCGCATTGCGGCTGGACTTCGCCGAAATGAGCAAGGCCGGCGACCTCGACGCCGCGCTCGCGGTGGCCGACCGCTCCGGCATCCCCGCACAGAACCTGCTGCTGGCCGACCGCAGCGGTCGCATCGCATGGCGCATCATCGGTGCTCGGCCCGAGCGCGCGCCGGGCTGCGGTCCGCGTGGCATCGTCGAGCTAGGGACGCCCTCGCCATCCGATGCCGCACAACCGGCACCCTGCGCGCCGTGGCCGCTACGCACCGATCAGGCCCCTGCCCTGATCGATCCCCCAAGTCATCGGTTATGGACTGCCAACAGCCGCGTCGTGGACGATGCCGCGCTCGCTAAGCTGGGCAATGCCGGCTATGACCTGGGCGCGCGCGCGCGGCAGATCCGCAATGACCTGTTCGCCAAGCAACGCTTCAATGAGCGCGATCTGCTCGCGATCCAGCTCGACGACCGCGCGGTACTGCTCGAACGCTGGTGGACGCTGCTACGCCAAGTGGTCGAGCCAAGCAACGACCCCGCATTGCGGCGGCTGGAAGCGGCCACCCGCCATTGGGACGGGCATGCCGCGACCGGCTCAGCCAGCTACCGCATCGTGCGCGGCTTCCGTGGCATGGTCCTGGACGTGATCGAAGCCGGCCTGCTCGCGCCAGCCAAGGCCCGCCTGGGCGAGGACTACCTGCCACCACGGTTGGCGCAGCTGGAAGGCGTCGTATGGCCGCTGCTGGAGCAGCGGCCCGCACACCTGCTGCCGCCACCCCACGCCAGTTGGGACGCGCTGCTTGCAGAGGTCGCGCGTGCGCTGGAGAAGGACTTGTCCGCCCAGGGCAGCGATCTCGCCGAGCGCACCTGGGGCGAACGCAACACCGCCGAAATCTGCCATCCGATTTCGCGCGCACTCCCTGAATTTGCCAAATCGATACTGTGCATGCCGGCCGAGCCACTGCCAGGCGATCGCGACATGCCACGCGTCCAAGGCCCTGGCTTTGGCGCGTCCGAACGCATGGTGGTATCGCCCGGGCACGAACAGGACGGCATCGTGCACATGCCAGGCGGCCAGAGCGGGCATCCGCTCTCGCCGTTCTGGGGGGCGGGACACGCCGATTGGGTACAAGGCAGGCCAACGCCATTCTTGCCGATGGCCGCTCGGTACCATCTCCAATTGCAGCCGCACTGAGCGGCGCCGCGGCCAGCGCCGCAGACCATCACGCGGCGGCAAATGCATGCCACACGACACACGCATAGTGCGAAAGCGTCGTGACCTGTGTCGCACAACGTGCCGCCTTCCCATGAATCCCCGCCGACCGGCAACGCTACCAGCGCCGGAACTTAACGTCGGATACGCGACACTAATCGCATCAAGACGACGGGCTGGCCCCGTGTGACTTCGCGCGCACTCTCAGCTCGCCGCCGCCTCTCCCCTCCCCCATGGAATCCCGCATGCCCCTGCTTGCTCGAGCCCTTATTGCTTTGTCTCCCCTCACCCTTGCCGTCGCACTGACGATGCCCAGCGCAAATGCCGCCGCCTCCGAGCAAAAGGTGAAATGCAGCGCACAGGTCAAGCCCGGTCAAGATTTGCAACAGGCCATCGATCGCCTGCCCGCCAATGGCAAGCCGGTCACCGTGTGCCTGGCCGAAGGCGAATTCCCACTGCGTAATCTGGTGTCCATCCAGCGCGACAACGTGCGCCTGCGCGGCGCCGGTGCCGGCACCGTGCTGCGCATGGCCGATGGCGTCCAGCAGCCGCTGCTGGTGGTCGGCGACTACCAGAACCAACAGCCTTCGCGCGTCATCCACGATGTCGCCATCGAGAACATGACCTTGATCGGCAGCACCGGCGACAAGGAATTCATGCCCGAGCGGCCGTATCTCAGCAATAGCGTGGTGGTGGTGCGCTCCGGGCAGAACGTGCGCATGGCCGACCTCAATGTCAGCAAGTGCCGCAGCGCCTGCCTGCTGAGCGAGTACGACAGCCACGATCTCGTCATCGAGAACAACGAGGTATTCGGCGCGATCTGGGACGGCGTCTCGTTCAATCGCAGCGCCAAGATCAAGCTGATCAACAACTATATCCACGACAATGTCGCCGCCGGCCTTACCACCGAGAACCTGGAAGACAGCGAGATCCGCGACAACCGCTTCGAACGCAACGGCAGCCAGGGCATCTACCTGGCGGATGCGCGACGCAACCGCTTCATCAACAACCAGTTCACCGGCAACAAAAGCTCCGGCCTGTTCCTGGCATGCTCGATCCGCTACCGCACGCCCGAAATCCTGTGCTGGGACAACAGCATGAGCCAGGACAACGTGTTCGAGAACAATCGCTTCGAGAAAAACCCGTTCACCTACACCATCGGCGTGGACCGTGCGGCCAACTGCGCCACCCCGGGCTTCACCCCCAACGTCTGGCGCAACAACCAGGCCGACGTCGCCGGCGTGGACATCGAACCGCAGCGCTATGGCTACTGCATGAAGCACGAGTAGCCGCGCCTGATACGGGCGCGGTTGTACGCTCCGGATTGGAAGGGCCGCGAGCACGAAGCTGTCGCGCTCACGGCCCATCCGCGCTGACAAACCAATACCCGTACCGGGACTCATCGCGACGAGTCCCGGCCGTGGCAGCCCCGCATCAGCGAGGCTGCCCCCGCCTCACGACGCCAACGCTTGCTCGTGCACCCCCGCCACTGCGCGGCCGGAGGGATCGGCCATCGTCGCGAAGCTGGCGTCCCAGGCAATCGCCGCCGGCGACGAGCAGGCAATCGACTTGCCGCCCGGCACCGTCTCTGCCGCCGCCTGGCTCGGGAAGAACTGCTCGAACAACGTACGGTAGTAGTACGCCTCCTTGGTCTGCGGCGGGTTGACCGGGAAACGCTTGTCGGCCGCCGCCAGTTCGCGGTCGCTCACCTGCGCCTCGGCATGCGCCTTCAGCCCATCGATCCAGCCATAGCCGACACCGTCGCTGAACTGCTCCTTCTGCCGCCACAGGATCGAGTCCGGCAGATACCCTTCGAACGCCTCGCGCAGCACGCCCTTCTCCATTCGGGTGGCGCCGCCGGCCTGCTTGTCGACCATCTTGTATTGCGCGTCCATGCGCATTGCCACGTCCAGGAATTCGCGATCCAGGAACGGCACGCGCGGCTCCACGCCCCAGGCCATCATCGACTTGTTGGCACGCAGGCAGTCGTAGTTGTTGAGCGCATCCAGCTTGCGTACCAGCTCCTCGTGGAACTCACGTGCGTTAGGCGCCTTGTGGAAGTACAGGTAGCCGCCGAAGATCTCGTCGCTGCCTTCGCCGGAGAGCACCATCTTAACGCCCATCGCCTTGATCCGCCGCGCCAGCAGGAACATCGGCGTGGACGCACGGATGGTGGTGACGTCGTAGGTCTCGACATGGCGGATCACTTCCGGCAACGCGTCCAGGCCTTCTTCGAAGGTGTACTCGAAACCATGGTGCACCGTGCCCAGCGACTCGGCGGCCACCTCGGCGGCCGCCAGGTCGGGCGAGCCCTTCAAACCGATCGCGAACGAATGCAGGCGCGGCCACCAAGCCTCGGTGGTATCGTTTTCCTCTACCCGATGGCGGGCGTAGCGCGCAGCCACCGCAGCCACCAGCGATGAATCCAGGCCGCCGGACAGCAGCACGCCGTAGGGCACGTCGGTCATCAGCTGCCGATGCACCGCACGTTCGAATGCCTCGCGCAGTTCCTGCGGCGTGACCTTCTGGCCTTCCACCGCCGCGTAGTCGCGCCACGGACGTTCGTAGTACTTGCTCAGCGTATCGGTGCTGCTGTCGTACCAATGCCCGGGCGGGAACTGCGCAGCGTCGGCGCAGCTGTCCACCAGCGACTTCAGCTCCGAGGCCACGCGCAGGCGGCCCTCCTTGTCGTGGCCCCAGTACAGCGGCACCACGCCAATCGGATCGCGCGCGATGATCACGCGGCCGTTGGCCTTGTCCCACAGCGCGAACGCGAAAATGCCGTTGAGCCGGTTGAGATAGGACGCCGGCGCATCTTCGCGGTACAGCGCGTTGATCACTTCGCAATCGGAACCGGTCTGGAAGGCGTAGGCCTGGCTGAGTTCCTGCTTGAGCTCGCGATGGTTGTAGATTTCGCCGTTGACCGCCAGCGCCAGCTCGCCGTCTTCGGACAGCAGCGGCTGCGAGCCGCCGGCCGGATCGACAATGGCCAAACGCTCGTGCACCAGGATCGCACCGGCGTCCACGTACACGCCGCTCCAGTCCGGCCCGCGGTGGCGTTGGCGCTGCGAGCACTCAAGTGCCTGGCGTCGCAGCAGGCTTAGATCGTCACCCGCTTGCAGACCGAAAATACCGAAGATGGAACACATGGGGAAAACTCCTGAGAGGGTTGACACACATTGAAACGCCGCCCCAGACAACAAAAAACCCGCATCGGCCGATGCGGGTTTCTGGTCACTGGGCGCTTGTTTGTTGCTTCGCCTAGTCGCAGACCCACATCGGTCGCGCACGGTTATTCGCCGCATTGTCATTGCGGTTATTGGCGTTGGCGACGTGGGTCGAGGAAAAGTGCATGGCTCGACGTTACCGCGCCCGCCCCGGACTTTGCAACTGTTACGCGAGCAACCTTTCGACCAGTTGCCGGTACAGCCCTGGCAACGCCTCCAGATCGGCCACGCGCACATGTTCGTCCACTTGGTGGATGCTGGCATTGACCGGCCC
>JAATFS010000077.1 GCA_015655035.1 Lysobacterales bacterium
CGCGCACTGCGACCCAAGGCCAGCTACCTGGGCTTCGACAACAGCCAATACGCGGTGCAGCGCTACGGCCGCAGCCGCGGCATCCACCCGGCCCGGTTCGGCGACTTCGCCTGGCTCCGGCCCTGCGCGCCGGTGGACCTGCTGGTGTGCTCGTACGTGATGCACTATCTGCCTACGCGCGAACTCAACCAGGGGCTGCCCGGACTGGCCGAGCTGTGCGGCGGAATCGCGTTCCTGGAGACCTTCGCCGCCGAAGACGAGTTCGAAGGCGATCACCTCGGGTTCCAGTCCCGGCCGGCCCGCTGGTACCGGCGCCGGTTCGAAGCGCAGGGCTTTCGCGCGCTTGGTTCGCATTGCTGGTTGTCACCGCTGCTGGCCGGGCAGACCGCGGCGCTTGAACACGGATGAGCGCCGCGTCGTCGGATCAGCGCCAGCGCGAGCGGCGGACCTGCACTCCCGAGCCCCATTAAGGTGCAAATGCGCCAACTCGGGTATGCTGCGCGGCAGCAAATGCCGCACGGATGGGTGGAATGCTTTACCAACTGCATGAGCTGACCCGCAACCTGCTCGCGCCCTGGGTTCATCAGGCCGAAGCCAATGCCAAGATGTTCTCGGACCCCGACAGTCTGTGGGCCTCGCTTCCCGGTGCCGAACGCATGGCCGCCGGCAACGAGTTGTTCCACCGGCTGGGCAAGGCCTACGAAAAGCCGGCCTGGGCGCTGGACGATGTCGAGGTCGACGGCCAGTCGCTGCCGATCATCGAGCGCGAGGTGCTCAACAAGCCGTTCTGCCGGCTGCTGCGCTTCAAGCGTTTCAGCGACCGTCCGGAACTGCTGGCGAGCATGAAGGAGCAGCCCACCGTGCTGGTGGTGGCACCGTTGTCCGGCCATCATTCCACCTTGCTGCGCGACACCGTGCGCACCCTGCTGCGCAACCACAAGGTCTACGTCACCGACTGGGTCGATGCGCGGATGGTGCCGCTCGAAGCCGGCACGTTCGGGCTGGATGACTACATCGATTACGTCCAGGAGTTCATGCGCCACATCGGCACCGAGCGCCTGCACGTGATGAGCGTGTGCCAGCCCACCGTGCCGGTACTGGCCGCGGTCTCGCTGATGGCCGCCAACGGCGAGCGCACGCCACGCTCGCTGGTGATGATGGGTGGCCCGATCGATGCGCGTCGCAGCCCCACTGCGGTCAACAATCTGGCCACGCAGAATCCGATCGAGTGGTTCCAGAACAACCTCATCCACACCGTTCCCTACCCTTATCCAGGGCATGGCCGCACGGTGTATCCGGGCTTCCTGCAACACACCGGCTTCCTGTCGATGAATCCCAGCCGGCATGTGATGTCGCACTGGGATTTCTATACCAACCTGGTCAAGGGCGACTTGCAGGACGCCGAAGCGCACCGCCGCTTCTACGACGAATACAACGCCGTGCTGGACATGCCGTCGGACTATTACCTGGACACCATCCGCGTGGTCTTCCAGGATTTCCTGCTGCCGCGCGGCAAGTGGAAGGTGCGCGGGCAGTTGGTGAAACCGGCCGCGATCCAGAACACCGCCCTGCTCAGCATCGAGGGCGAACTGGACGATATCGCCGGGCTTGGCCAGACCGAAGCCGCGCATGGCCTGTGTACCGGCATCGACGCAGCGCATCGTCGCCATCTGGTGATCGAAGGCGCCGGCCACTACGGCATTTTCAGCGGCCGCCGCTGGCGTGAGGTCGTCTACCCGCAGGTACGCGAGTTCATCGCCCAGTACGCCGCCGAACCCGCGAGCACGCGCGAACCGGCCACGGTCACCCCGATCCGCAAGCGCGGCAAGGCGTGAACCCTGGCTTCGGCGGGAGCGGCCAGATCCGCTTCTGTCGAAGCCGCACGGCGCTCCATCCCGCCGCACCAGCAACTCTTGGCCAACGATCCGTGCAAGCGGCCGACGCCATACGCCAGCTAGTGGTCGGCAGCAACCGCGCCTGTTCTACGGCGTTCGTTCGTCAATCCCCTTCAGCACTGAATCGACAGAATTACGGGTGGCCTGCCAGGCAGCGACCCAGTCGCGCAGGCACACACGCCCGGTTTTGGTAATCCGGTAATAGCGGCGCGGCGGCCCGGACGCCGAAGGCTCGACATGGCTTTGCAGCAACCCGGCCCCCTCCAGACTGCGCAGCACCGGATACAGCGCGCTCTGCTTGCCGCTGAGCACGCCTTCCAACGGTTCCAGGCGCTTGGCGATCAGATAGCCGTAAAGCGGCGCATCGGACTGCGCCACTACCGCCAGCAGCGCCAACGACACCGTCCCCGCGCTGAGTTCTCTCTGGAATTTCCTGAGATGGACATCCGAATCGGGCATGGACACCTCCACGGGAGTGCAGAGAACAGTATTACTAAGTTAGGTATAGCGGATGTGCCATTAGTACGCCTCACCTCCACCTTTCCGGAGGCGACGAAAACTTTAGTAAAACCATTGGATTAGTGCGCTACCAGGCCCAGTCGTCTAAGGTTGTTCTCGTTTGCCTGTTCACTCAAGGTGAACAAGCCCTTCACTTTTCGATAGGTTTTTATGATCAGACTCGCGCCTTTGCCACGTTCTCCCCGAGGTAATGCCTTCTCGCGCACCCTCAGCCGCCTGTCCTTGGCGCTTGTCTTCGCACTGCCCGGTCTGTGCCAGGCACAGGCGGCAACAGCGGCGACCGATACCGCCGCCAAGGCACCGGCAACATCCGCCGGGTATCCGCTCGAAGCGCAGGGCTGGGGCGCCAAGCAGGGCGGGAACATGTGGCAGGTGCGCTGGGCCGAAGACTGGTCGTATCTGAAAGACGACGCCAAGCACGATGATCCGTTCGATCCGTTGAAGTTCATTGCGTTGAACCAGAGCGGCAGCGCCTATCTGACCCTC
>JAATFS010000023.1 GCA_015655035.1 Lysobacterales bacterium
AAGGGCGCAGGTGCCTGGCGCGGCTCACTGACCGGACAGCGCGCCTGCCGGTACCAGCTTCTCGATATCCTGGTTGAAGGTCACCGCCAGGTGTCCGTTTTCGACAGCCGCCGATTCCACCTGGATGTTGCCGAGCAGTCCGGCGATCGCGGGGTCGATCTTGTAGATCGGCTCCTTGCGGGCGTAATCGGTCAGCCAGACATTGAGCAGCTCGCGGGTGGTGCTGTCCAGCTTCGCGCCGGAGGTGGCCGGGCGGAAGTCGTCGATGGTCGGTTGGTCGAGGTAGAAGCCCTGGCGGGAGGCGTCGTAGCGCAGCGCACTGCTCAGCGATACATTGCCGACCGGTGTAGCGCCGCCGCCACCGGTAGCCATTGCCAGATCGAAGACCATGTTCAGGCGATTGCCGGGCGGTAGCGTCAGTTTCGGATCACTTACCGTCAGTTCCAGCAGACCACCCAGTGCATCGTGCGTCTGCGGGAAGCTGCTGGACAGATAGTGCTGGACGTCTTCGGCCTGCACGCTGATCTGGCGACCCTGGATCTTGGGCGCGGCCCAGGCCGCTGCACCTGCCGACAGTAGGCAGACGGCGACGGTGGAGAGGACGGCGTGGCGGACTTTCATGGCAAGGGCACCTGCTCGGATTGCGCATCAACATAGCCGGTGGCGGTGAATGGCGGGTTAGCGCGGTGAGGACGAGCCCGGGTTGTGCACCTGCGGCGCCGTCAGTGTGCGGATCTCAGCGACGATATCCGTTCGATCAGCGCCCGCAGTTCCGGTTGCATCCTGGCCAGTGCGCTGGCGGCAGGCGGGTGCGGCAGCGCCGCCAGGTCCTTGAGCAACTGCGTCCCTACGGCAAACGCAGCGCATTCGTCGCCGCTCAGCTCGCGTTGCCGTTGCAGCAGCTCCAGGCGCTGCATCCAATCGTCTTTGGAGCGTTGCTCGAATTCGATCGTGCTGCGGCCGATGCATGGGTGGCCATCGGACTCGATCGGCGTAACCGTGATGCGATAGCGGCGTGTGGACATGGGCGGGTCGTCAGCGGTTGGCTGAAGCCAAGATAGGGCGCTACCGGCACGGTCGCGAGGGGCTTGCTTGCGACATAGTGTTCCAAGCGACGGCTGCGCCGCGCCGAGGGCTTGCCCGCAGTGATCATGACGGGGGAGCCATGGCGGGAAAACAAAAAAAGGGACGGCGCATGGCCGTCCCGATTGAAGCTCAGATGGCGCTTGCGCGTATCAGAGCGCAGCGTCCTTGAGCTTCTTCAGCGGGCGCAGCTTGACCTTGATGCTGGCCGGCTTGGCGGCAAACCACTGTTCTTCCTTGGTGAAGGGGTTGATGCCCTTGCGCTTCGGCTTGGCCGGCACGCTCACAGCGGTGATCTTCAGCAGGCCAGGCAGCGTGAACGAGCCCGCGCCCTTCTTGTTGACCGATGCGTGGACGACGCTTTCCAGCGAAGCCAGCACGGCGCGCACGTCCTTGGCAGCCACGCTGGTGGCTTCGGCGATGTGGGCAACCAGGCCCGACTTGCTCAGCGCTTCCTTGATCGGCTTGAGAGCGGCCGGCTTCGCGGCGGTCTTGGTGGCGACTTTTTTCACTGCCTTCTTCGGGGCAGCCTTCGTAGCGGTCTTTGCCATGATTTCCTAATTCCGTAAACGGTTGGTTGTTGGGTCGTGCCGACCCCCGTCGGCAAGGCGAAATGTAGGGCATGTGCGGCGTGTCGCCAATAGGTAAAAGCAAAAAAACCGCTAAAAAATCCATTCGGGCGACATTTTTTTTCATGAGCTAATGCCTGCCGACGAAAAAAAGCCGGAAAAAGCGCGCCAACCGCGTCCAAACGGAAAAGGACCGTTGCCGATCCCGGGTCGTCGATCCCGTACCAAATTGTTGCGCAGCAGCTGAAATCGCCGGGTCCGTGCCGATGCGGCAGCTGCGCGCAGCGCGCCGCACAAGGCCGTAACACCCGCTGTCCTATGGTGTATTCCCCTTGATCGCAGGAGAATTCGCATGGGTATTTCCCGTCACGCACTCGCCCACTGGGAAGGCGACCTGAAGTCCGGCAACGGACAGCTCAATACCCCGCAGAGTGGCTTGTTGGACAACACCGCCTACGGCTTCAATAGCCGCTTCGGTGACAAGAAGGGCACCAATCCGGAAGAGCTGATTGCCGCCGCGCATGCGGGTTGCTTCACCATGGCGCTGTCCGGGCAACTGACCGAGGCCGGGTTCCCGCCGACCTCGCTGGATACCCGGGCCGAGGTAGACCTGTCGTTGGAAGGCGGCCCGCAGTTGTCGCAGATCCGGCTCACGCTCAAGGCCGTGGTGCCTGGGATCGACGAGGCCAAGTTTCGCGAGCTGGCCGATACCGCCAAGAAGAATTGTCCGGTATCCAAGGCCCTCAGTGCAGTACCGATTACCCTGGAAAGCGAGTTCTCGAACTGAGGCGACACCCGTGTCGGTTGTTTGCGGACAAGGCGTGCGCAGGCATCGGCTTATCGCCAGGCTGAATGCGGGGAGGGGACGTCGCGTCGGTTCAGGGCCTTTTCACTCGCTCGCGCCGAGCATCGCGGCCATCTCCCCGTCGCGATGCCACTACGATGAAACCTCTGATGCTCGGTGTGTTGGTGGCCGGCCTGGCAGTGGCCGGCAGCGCTGCCGCGCAACGCTACGACAGCCGCGATGACGGGCGTAGCGAGCGCTACGAAGACAATTACGACTATGCGCGGGTGGTGCGGGTCGATCCGATCATCGTTGCCGATGATCGGGATCTGTCTCGGGAGCGCTGCTACCAGCGCCCGTCCGAGCGGTCCTATGACGGTCGAGAGGGCTATTACCGCGAGGGTGGCGACAGCGATTCAGGCAATCGTGGCCTGGCCACGGTGTTGGGTGGCGTCGCCGGAGCGGTGCTGGGTAGCCGGGTCGGCGGCGGCAGCGGGCAATTGGTCGGTACCGCGCTGGGCACGATGGTCGGCGGCGTGGCCGGGCGTTCGATCTACGACGCCAACCACCGCGACTATCAGGGCGACGTGCGCGTTTGCGAGCCGGTGGCCTACCAGCAGGAGCGCGAACGCGTGCAAGGGTATGACGTCACCTACGAATACGCAGGTAGGACTTACCGCACACGTCGCGACTACAACCCGGGCGATCGCATCCGGGTGCGGGTAGACGTGGTGGCCGAGTGAGTGGGCGGGCTGCTGGCGTGAATGCAGGGGAGTGCCGCTGAGCGGCTCGATCTACCCCGGAGTGGGGCTCATGGCCAATCGATGAGGCCGCGGATCACGGTCTGCACCTGCCCGCCCGACCATACGTCGCCACTGTCGTCGACGTGCAGCTCCAGCAAGGCATCGAAGCCGATTTCCCGGCCCTGGCTGGCCACGTAGCGGCGATTGTTTCCTGGCAACGCCTGGCGTTCGTCCAGCCAGGCGGCCAATACCGCGTTGGCGGCGCCGGAGGCTGCGTCCTCGAAGCGTCG
>JAATFS010000490.1 GCA_015655035.1 Lysobacterales bacterium
ATAAGCCGCATGATCGCCACAAACGAAAATGCCTCCGCGATGGGAGGCATTCGATGGATCCGGGCTGGCACGCGATGGCTGGCGGGCGAGGATCGGTAGCTGGCTGGCACGTAGGCTGGCTTGCTTGGCGGCAAGTCTATCGATACCGCAAACGGCGTGCGGAAATGAGAATTACTCTCACGAAGAAGGGGCTTCCCTCGGGGCGTCAATGGCAGGTTCCGATACATCCTCCGCCGGCGGATAAGGGTAGGGCTGCGCTGGACCGGCATGCATCCCTTGTCGCCAGCGCTCAAGCAACCTGCCGATATGCTTGCCTTGCCATATCTGCGGCAGCGACGGCAGTTCGCCCTCTTGCTTCTCGCGCTCGCTGATCGCGCGGCCCGCGATGCCGAAGGCCTCCACCATGTCGTCGGTCTGGTTCATCGCATCCACCAGCCAGGCCTGGCCGAAGTAGGTTGCGTTGGAGGTGTTGCCGCAGCCGAACGAAGGCCGGTCGGCGCGCGCGGCGGTCAGTACCAGCGTATCGGCGTTGTGCAACTGCGGAATGAAGCCGCCCGAGTAGCAGGCCGACAGCACCACGACCCGATTGCGGATGCCGGCATCGTCCAGCGCCTGGCGCAGGTCTTCGGGGGTGATGTAGTCCTCTTCGTCCTGGTCCACCTGGAGGTAGAGGGTGTAGTCCTCGGTGCCGTGACTGGTAAGGAACAGCAGCAAGACGTCTTCCCGGGTATCCATGCGCTTGCCGATGGCAGCGAGCGTATCGTATAGGTTGTCGTAGGTGGCCAGCGGTGCATAGGGATGCTCGCCGAGGTTGTCGGGATGGTTGACCAGGACCGCGACTCGCCCGCTCGCGTCGAAGCGCCGCTCGAACAGCTGCTTCAAATACAGGGTTTCGTTGCGGAACACATCGTCGCTGGCATCGCCTGCAACACCGAGCACGTACAGGTCGGTCACCCCAGGACGCTGCGGCTGCAATGCGGCCAGGGCCTGGTGCAGCTGTGCCTGGTCGATCGGATCGACCTGTGCCGGCGCCTGTTGGGAGGGCAGCTGTGCGGGATTGCCGGAACCCAGCGTGCAGCCGGGCAGCAACGACAGTGCCAGCAGCAATGCCGGAGCGCGGCAGGACGAAAGGAAACGCAAGGGTCGCTCGGATCGCATGGGTGGGCCAGGGACGCTGGCGACAGGACAACTGTCCAAATCCTCACTGCAGGGGCAGAGGGAATGCATGGAGGCGGCGATGGCCGTGCCGGCCATGACGACCGGCAGCGCCTGGATTCGGGTCAGTGGCGGACGCCAATCTGTGCGAACGTCTCCGCGCGCAGGTGCTTGCCGATTTCCGGCTCGCCGCGTGGCGTGGGATAGTCCTCGAGTCGATCGATGAGCGCGGTCTGCAATCCGGCACGGGTAGCAGCGTCCAGTTCCTCGACCACGTCCGACAGGAACAGGATGTCGGAGGCTGGCAGGCCGATCTGTTCGGCGATACGGCGATAGCTGTTGCTCTCGCGCTTGCCGCCGATCTCGGTATCGAACCAGCCGGAGATCAGCGGGCTCAGGTCACCGGCATCGCTGTGGGCGAAGAACAGCTTCTGCGCCGGCACCGAGCCGGATGAGTACACGTACAGCGCAATACCCGCCGCATGCCAATCGCGCAGATATTGCGCGGCATCGGGGTAGATGTGCGCGCTGAAGTCGGCGCTGCGGTAGCCGTCTTCCCAGATCAGGCCTTGCAAGGCCTTGAGCGCAGTGTCCTTGCGATCCTCATCGATCCAGGTTTGCAAGGTTTGGACCAGGACTGCGTCGTCCTCGACGTCCCCGCCGAGTTCGTCGGCGACATGGTTCAGCCAGTGGCGCACCTGCGGATGGTTGCCGTGCTCGCGCACGAACGCCGGCAGCGCCTGGCGGGCATACGGAAACAGCACATCCTTGACGAACGAAATGCTACTGGTGGTGCCTTCGATATCCGTGAGAATTGCTTGCGGTCGTGTCATCGTCAGCTCGCTCTCTGGCTCTTATCGGGTTCGTAGCGGGGGAATTTCTGGGCGATGTCGGTGCCGGTGAAGTGGCCGATCCAGCCATCGGGTTCGTTGAAGAAGCGGATGGCGACGAAGTGCGGTTCGGCCCCCATGTCGAACCAGTGCAAGGTGCTGTCCGGCACCGCGATCAGGTCGTCCTTCACGCATTCGATCTCATACACCTTGTCGCCGACGTGCAGGGTGAACAAGCCCGAGCCGGCGACGAAGAAGCGCACCTCGTCTTCCTTGTGGAAATGTTCGTCCAGAAACTTGGCGCGCATTTCCTCGCGCTTGGGGTTGTCCGGCGCGATGCTGACCACATCGACGGTCTTGAAACCATGCTCGGCGATCAGACGATCGATGTCGGCACGGTAGGCCGAGATCACCTGTTCGGGCGTGGCACCGGGCTCGATCGGCTGATTGGCTTGCCAGCGTTCGAAGGTCACCCCGATCTTGTTCAGCTCGGCGCCGATTTCGCTGGCGTCGTGGCTGTCGAACTGAGGGGTGTCGGGCTGGCTGTCGGCGAAGATACGGAGTCTGCTCATGGCGTTGGCTATGTGAAGGGGAAAGGGGAGGGGCGACGATCCGGTTTCAGCGCGAACCTTGCAGCTTCAGTAGCTCGAGTTCGCAGTGCAGCAGGAATTCGAATGCTTCCAGATGACGGCGTGCTTCGGCCATGTTACGGCCCCAGGCGTACAGGCCATGTCCATCGATGAGATACCCCCACATGCTCTGTTTGTCCAGCAGCGCCTCGACCTGGGCGGCGAGCAGGTTCATATCCTGGGTATTGGCGAATACCGGCACGTCCACTGCGGTTTCGTGCGTGGTGTTGCCTTCGAACGCCTTGAGCAGTTCGTAGCCTTCCAGGCGGATGTGGCCGCTGCCGGCGTACAGGCGCGAGGCGATGGTCTGCACCGGCGAGTGGGTATGCAGCACGCAGCCGATCTCCGGGAAGCGGCGATACAGCTGGGTATGCAGCAGGGTTTCGGCGGATGGGCGCAGCGGGCGTCCGACTGCCTGGCCGTCGAAGTCCACCACCATGATGTCTTCCTCCACCAGCCGGCCCTTGTCGCGGCCGGACACGGTGATCGCGGCGTGGCGCTCGTCCAGGCGGTGCGAGAAGTTGCTGCTGGTGGCCGGCGTCCAGCCGGCCTGGGCCAGTTCGCGGATATTTCCGATCAGCAGCTGCGCCAGTTCGTGCAGGCGCGCGGTGCTGTAGGGGAGGGGGGCAGTGGTCGCATTCATCGGCCTATTCTACTGCCCTCTCCCGACGTCGGTCAGGGCTTGCGCAGCCGGCTGTGGCGATAGCCATAGCCGAAGTAGATCAGCGCGCCGCCCAGTGTCCACAAGCCCATCAGCATCCAGTTGTGCGCGGTCATCGCCGACAGCAGCGCAATGCAGCTGAGCACCCCGGCCGAGCAGATCAGCCAGGCGCCACGGATGCGGAACGGCCGGGGCAGTTCCGGATGGGTGCGACGCAGGATCAGCACGCCGGCGCAGACGGCAGCAAAGGCGATCAGGGTGCCCATCGAGGTCAGTTCGCCCAGCACATCCAGCGGGAACACCGCCGCCAGCAAAGCGATGCAGATACCGGTGATCACGGTATTGATGTGCGGGGTGCGGTACTTGGGGTGGATCTTGGTGAATACCGGGGGCAGCAGGCCATCGCGGGCAATGATCATGAAAATGCGCGGCTGGCCGATGATCATCACCAGCACCACCGAGGACAGTCCAATCAGTGCGCCGATCTCCACCACCACGCGCAGCCAGGCCAATTGCGGGTGCGCGCCGACCGCGGTCACCACCGGCTCGTCGGTGCCCAGTTGGGTGTACGGCAACAGCCCGGTCATCACCGCGGCCATCGCCACGTACAGCAAGGTGCAGATCACCAGGGACGCCAGCATGCCGATCGGCAGGTCGCGTTGCGGCCGATGCGATTCCTGCGCCGCCACCGATACCGCCTCGAAGCCGATGTAGGCGAAGAACACCATCGACGCGCCGCGCAGCACGCCCTCCATGCCGAAGCGCCCGGGGCCTTCGTTGGCGGGAATGAAGGGTTGCCAGTTGGCGGGGTCGACGTATTTCCAGCCGGCGAAGATGACCAGCAGGATCAGGCCGGTCTTCAGCACCACCATCGCCATGTTCATCGCCGAGGACTTGCGGATGCCGACGTAGCACAGCCAGGTGAGCAGTAGCACGATGGCGGCCGCCGGCAGGTTGGCGATGGCGCCGGTACGCCGCAACTGGCCATCCAGCGGAGCATTGACCAGCGCCGCCGGCAGATGGATGCCGAAGTGGTCGAGCAGGCTCAGGAAGTAGCCGGTCCAGCTGACCGCCACGGCCGAGGCCGATACGCCGTATTCCAGCACCAGCATCCAGCCGATGAACCACGCCGCCAGCTCGCCGAAGGTCGCATAGGTGTAGGTGTAGGCGCTGCCGGACACCGGCACCATCGCCGCGAACTCGGCATAGGCCATTGCGCAGAACGCGCAACACAATGCCGCCAGCAGGAACGACAGCATGATCGCCGGGCCGGCGTGATTGGCCGCAGCCTGGCCGGTGATGACGAAGATGCCGCCGCCGATCACTGCACCGATGCCGAGCGCGGTCAGGCCCCAGGGCCCAAGGGCGCGTTGCAGGCCCAGCCCGTCGGCCGCCTCGTGGCTGGCGTGAGGATGTTTGGTGGCCCAGAGTTGTTTGAGCATGGAACGGTTCCGGCTTGGCGCTGCGCGCGATCGTTGAACGAGAAGACCGGCGCGGACGCCGGTCTTGGAAGTCAGGCCTTGCGGGCCAAGCGGCTGTGGCGGATGCCGTAGCCGAAGTAGATGAACAAGCCCAGCACGGTCCAGCTGACGAAGACCTTCCAGTGTTCCTGGAAGGCCTGGAAGAACAGGCCCAGGCAGGCCAGTGCCCCCAGCGGACATACCACGATGGCCAACGGCACCCGGAACGGGCGGGCGAGCTCGGGCTTGGTGAAGCGCAGCACCAGCACGCCGACGCAGACCGTGGCGAATGCCAGCAAGGTGCCCATCGACACCAGCTCGCCCAGCACGTTGAGCGGTACCAGCCCCGCCAGGGCCGCGGCGACGATGCCCACGATCACCGTGCTCATGTATGGCGTACGGTGCTTGGCGTGGACCTTGCCGAACAATGGCGGCAACAGGCCGTCGCGGGACATCGCAAAGGCGACGCGCGACTGCCCCATCAGCATCACCAGCACCACCGACGACAGCCCGGCGATCGCGCCGATCTCCACGGCGGTCTTGAGCCAGGCCAGGCCGGGGTAGGGCTCCAGTGCGGTCGCGACCGGCTTGGCGGTGTTGAGCAGGGTGTAGGGCGTCATCCCGGTAAGCACGGCGCAGACGATGATGTAGACCAGCGTACAGATCACCAGCGAGCCGAGGATGCCGATCGGCATGTTGCGCTGCGGGTCCTTGGTTTCGCCGGCGGCGGTGGAGACCGCGTCGAAGCCGATGTAGGCGAAGAACACGATCGAGGC
>JAATFS010000316.1 GCA_015655035.1 Lysobacterales bacterium
CGGCATCGCCGCGTTGGCGATCAACCACTGCGTGCACTTCTCCGCGCTGTGGCCGGAGATCGAGCGCGTCACCGAGGCCGGGCTGGTCGCATTGATCTGCAATCCCAGCCATGCCTGGGTCATCCCGGCCGGCGGCAGCACCCCGCTGCTGGGCACCAACCCGTTGGCCTTCGGCTGGCCGCGCCCGCGCAGTTATCCCTTTGTGTTAGACTTCGCCACCAGCGCGGTGGCACGCGGTGAGATCGAGCTGCATCGCCGCGCCGGGAAAGCCATTCCGGAGGGCTGGGGCGTGGACGCCGCCGGCCGGCCCAGCACCGATCCGCAGGCGGTGATCGACGGTGGCGCGATGCTGACTTTCGGTGGGCACAAGGGTTCGGCGCTGTCGGCGATGATCGAACTGATCGCCGGCCCGCTGATCGGCGACCTGACCAGTGCCGAGTCGCTGGCCTTCGATGCCGGCGCCGGCGCTGCGCCCTATCACGGCGAGCTGATCCTGGCGCTGGACCCCAGGCGCTTCCTTGGCGAGGCATGGGAACAGTCCGCCGAGCGCGCCGAGGCCTTCTTCCAAGCCTATCAGGACAGCGGCGCGCGGCTTCCGTCGCAGCGCCGTTACCAGGCGCGCGAGCGCAGCCTGGCCGAAGGCGTGCGGATTCCGCTGCAGCTGCATCGTGATCTGCTGGCCTTGCTGGATTGACGGAGCCAGCGCTCGGGAGGAAGGCATCGGTATCGAGGTCGCTTCCACCCGGTCCCCGCCAACCTGCGTCATTACCGAAATCCGGTGCGGATTTGCGCATATCCCGGCAAATCCCCCGCTAAACCCGCGAGACTGCGGCAACGGCGGTGCCGACCCCGCCAGAAAAGGGACCGACATGCGCATCATCGCCCTCCTGCTGCTGGCCACGGCCCTGTTTGGCCCCGCCTTCGCCGCTGCCGGCACCGCGCTGCCGCCGGTCGCCGATGGCGAATACCGCGTGCGCGACTTCCGCTTCGACGACGGGCAGACGCTGCCCGAGCTGCGCTTGCACTACCGCACGCTGGGCACACCGCATCGTGATGCCGGTGGCCGGATCGACAACGCGGTGTTGATCCTGCATGGCACCGGTGGGTCTGGTGCGCAGTTCCTGCGGCCCCAGTTCGCGGACGAACTGTATGGGCCAGGCCAACCGCTCGACGTGTCGAAGTACTACCTCGTCCTTCCCGATGGCATCGGCCACGGCGATTCGTCCAAGCCCAGCGACGGCCTGCGCATGGCGTTCCCGCACTACGACTACGCCGACATGGTGCGCGCGCACTACCGCCTGCTGACCGAGGGGCTGGGAATCGGGCATCTAAGGCTGATCTTCGGTACCTCGATGGGCTGCATGCATATCTTCGTCTGGGGCCAGACCTACCCCGATTTCGCCCAGGCGTTGATGCCGATGGCGTGCCAGGCGGTGGAAATCGCCGGACGCAACCGGCTCTGGCGCAAGGCGGCCATGGATGCCATCCGCGCCGATCCGGCGTGGCGGCAGGGCAACTACACCTCGCAGCCGGTGCTGGGCCTGCGCACGGCTTCCAGCCTGTCGGTGGTGGCTGGCGCGGCGCCGCAATACCTGCAAAGCCAGTTCCCGGACCGGGCGTCCACCGATGCCAACTGGCAGGAACGCTTCGCCGCCGATATCCAGGACCGCGATGGCAACGACTTCCTCTACCAGCTGGATGCTTCGCGCAACTACAACCCGTTCCCCGGATTGGCCAGGATCAGCGCGCCGATGACCTGGATCAACTCCGCCGACGACTTCATCAACCCGCCCGAGCTGGGGCTTGCGGAAAAAGCACTGCCCTACCTGAAGAACGCGCGCTATCGGCTGATTCCCTCATCGCCGCAGACACGCGGGCATGGCACCCACACCTGGGCGGTGTTCTGGAAGCAGGATCTGCTCGATCTGCTGGCGCGCAGTTCGGCAGTGCCGTGACGTTCTGGCATGCGCCAGGACACGCGCTAGACCGGCGAAGGAATATCCGGGTTCGCCCACAACGCCAGCCGATCGACGAATGGATCGCGCTCGATCCACATCCGCCCGTCGGCCATGCGCAGCACGTCCGGCCCAGCGGCAGTGAACGAGGGCCACGGAAGGCCGTCGAAGCTCGGCGCGCGGCCGTGCACGAAAGAGGCCCACACCTGGTGCACCCGCGCCGCGAAGGCGCTGTCCGTGGCGCGCTGGCGCTGCGGTTGCTGCACCGTGTCCATGCCGGTGCGATACCACACCATGCCCACTTCGGCACCGTGCGCGGCCCCGGTTTCGTCGGGGCCGTCGGCGCCATACAGATACTTCCACACCGGCTGGTGGCGGGCATGCAACGCGGCAAAACGACTGGCTGGGTTCTGGAACACCAGGTCACCGGCGATCGCGCGCCATAGCCCCAGCGGACCATGCGCGGGCAGCGCCTGGCGATAGCGGCGCACGATTTCGGCCCCGCTGAATCCAAGCGGGCGCACCCGTTCATGTAGCCGTGCTGCGGTCCAGGCGTCATCCGCCGTGGCGTAGGCATGCGCGCTGGCATGGGTGACGTATTCGCCGGTGGTGCAGCCGATCATCATCGGCACCTGGGCCACGCGCGCGGCGGCGGCAGCGGCTTCCGGGTGTTCCGGCAGCGACACGCCATCGATGACTGGCACGAACGGCACGCCGAGCATCGCCGCTGCGCCGTCGCGACGGTAGTCATGGCGTTCGTAGGATTCGTTGCACAGGTCGCGCTGCGCCAGCAGCAAGCGCTGCAATGGCACGCGGCGCAACCCGTCCGCGTTGGTCGCCAGCGCCATGCACATGCGTCGGGTCAGCTTGTCGGCATCTTCCAGGCTGGCCACCGCCGTGCTTGCACCGCTCTGCGGCATCGCCCGCGCGAACAGGCCATGCGCCTGCGGTATCGCCATCAAGGCCGCGACCGCGAAGCCGCCGGCCGAACGCCCGGCCAGGGTCACGCGCGCCGGGTCGCCACCGAACGCGGCGATGTTGTCCTGCACCCAGCGCAACGCGGCGATCAAGTCGAGCAGGCCGCGGTTGTCC
>JAATFS010000403.1 GCA_015655035.1 Lysobacterales bacterium
ATTTCGATTGGCTGCTGTGTGCCGATTCGAACAATTTGCGCGAGGTCGCCGGGATATGCCCCGATCACGCGCGGCATAAGCTTTCGCTCTGGTTGCCGTGGGCGGGGGTGGATGCCAGGGACGATATTCCCGACCCCTATACCGGGGGCGCGCAGGACTTCGAGCATGCGTGGCAACTGGTCGATCGTGCGGCGCGCAATACCGTGGCCCGGCTCAAGGGCGGGGCGGCCGCCCAGTACGCGAACCAGCGGTGAGCGTACGGCTGTCAGGATTGCCTTCAGGGTGACCCGGATCAGTAGAACCGACCCGGGTTACCCCTTGAAAAACTCGGTTGACGCGACCATCTCACTGTTTCTACGAGATTTTCAGATAGTTGCACGGTGCGGGCTTGGGCAGCCTTTCTCCCACGGTCGCGCTACCACCACATCGGCATGCGCACAGTGTCGTCGTGCCGGAGAAGGTCACAGGTCGCTGAATCGCATCCGATAAGAGCATGACATCCAGGTCCCCAGCCGATTTTGACGGGAAGGCGTACGCCGCCAGCCTGAGTACCGCGCCAGGCGTCTACCGCATGTACGCAGCCGATGACACGCTGCTGTACGTGGGCAAGGCGGGGGCGCTGCGCAAGCGTGTGGGCAGCTATTTCAATGGATCGCCGAAGAATGCGCGCGCCATGTCGATGCTGTCGCAGGTCGCGCACATGGATGTCACGGTCACGCGTAGCGAGGCCGAAGCGCTGCTACTGGAAAACCAACTCATCAAGTCGCTGTTGCCGCGCTACAACGTGTCGTTGCGCGACGACAAGAGCTATCCGTATGTATTGCTGACACGCGAGAGCTGGCCGCGGATCGGGCTGCACCGCGGGCCGCGAGCGGTGCCGGGGCGTTACTTCGGGCCCTATGCCAGCGTCATCGCGGTGCGCGAGACGCTCAACCTGATGCACAAGTTGTTCAAGCTGCGCAATTGCGAGGACAGCGTGTTCCGCAATCGTTCGCGGCCCTGCCTGCAGTATCAGATCGGCCGTTGCAGTGCTCCCTGCGTGGCGATGGTGCCACCGGAGGAATATGCCGAATCGGTGCGGCGCGCCACGTTGTTCCTTGAGGGCAAGAGCGATCTGCTTGCCGAGGAACTGATGCAGGCGATGCAGGAGGCAAGCGAGAAGCTGGAGTTCGAGCGCGCCGCGCGCATGCGCGATCTGCTGTCTTCGTTGCGCAGCATGCAGAACCGGCAGTACGTCGATGGCCGCGCTGCCGATCTGGACGTGCTTGCCTGCGCCACCCAGTCCGCGCATGCGTGCGTATTGCTGCTGAGCTTCCGCGACGGTCGCAACCTGGGAACGCGCGCGTTCTTCCCGAAGACCAATGGCGAGGACAGCGCCGACGAGATATTGGCCGCGTTCGTGTCCCAGTACTACGCCGAGCATGCGCCGCCTCGCGAGATCCTGCTCGATCGAGCCATTCCTGAAACGGAGGTGATCGAGGCGGCGCTTAGCGTATCGGCCGAGCACAGGGTGGCGCTGCGCTGGAACGTGCGCGGAGAGCGCTCGGGCTACCTGGAGCTGGCCAGCCGCAATGCTCAGTTGACCCTGGTCGGGGAGCTGACCAGCCAGGGCGCGCAACGCGCACGCAGCGAAGCGTTGCGCGAGATGCTGGGCCTGGCCGAGCCGGTCAAGCGCGTCGAGTGTTTCGACATCAGCCACACCATGGGCGAGGCGACGGTTGCCTCGTGCGTGGTATTCGACGCCAGCGGCCCGGTGCGGGGGCAGTACCGTCGCTACAACATTTCCGGCATCGAGCCCGGCGACGATTACGCCGCGATGCGCCAGGCGATCGAGCGGCGGTTCCGGCGGGGGGTGGAGGAGCAGGGCGTCTTGCCGGATCTGCTGTTGATCGATGGCGGTGCCGGTCAACTCGCGCAGGCGCAGTCGGCGCTGGAGGAGCTGGGCGTGGAGGGTGTGGTGCTGGTCGGCGTAGCCAAGGGCGAGGAGCGCCGCGCTTGGCATGAAGCACTGGTGATGCCGGATGGCCGTGAATTGCGGCCGGGCGCTGCGTCGCCTGCGTTGCAGTTCATTCAGCAGGTCCGCGACGAGGCCCATCGCTTCGCCATCACCGGACATCGCGGCCGCCGCCAGAAAGCGCGCATGACCAGCAAGCTGGAAGACATTCCTGGCATCGGGCCGCGCCGGCGCGCCAATTTATTGAAGCATTTTGGCGGTCTTGCCGGGCTCAAGGCGGCCGGGGAGGTGGAAATCGCGCGGGTGGAGGGGGTCAATGCTGCACTTGCCGCGCGAATCTACGCTAACCTGCACGGGCTGCCAGTTCCTGGCGCGGCAGGCGAGTAGATCACGTAATGAAGCTGACCATTCCCACCTGGCTGACGTTGCTGCGGATCGTGATGATCCCGGTGCTGGTCATGGTGTTCTATCTGCCCTACAAGTGGACGAACTTCGCCGCTGCCGCGATCTTCGCCTTGGCGGCTATCACGGATTGGTTGGATGGTTGGATCGCGCGCCGCTATCACCAGTACTCGGCGTTCGGCGCGTTTCTCGATCCGGTGGCCGATAAGTTGATGGTCGCGGTCGCGCTATTCCTGATCGTGCAGGGACACCCGACGCCGTGGATGGCGTTCTGGGCGGCGGTGATCGTCGGGCGCGAAATCGCGGTTTCGGCGCTGCGCGAATGGATGGCGGAGATTGGCCAGCGCGCCAAGGTGCGGGTGGCCATGGTCGGCAAGATCAAGACCACTGCGCAGATGGTGGCGCTGCTGTGCCTGCTGTATTCGGTGACGCCTGGGCGCACGGCTACCCATGAAATCTGGCTCGGGAACCTGATTTTCCAGATCGGTTACTGGACATTGGCGATCGCCGCACTGCTGACGTTGTGGTCCGGATTGCAGTACCTGCACGCGGCCTGGCCAAGTCTGCGCGAAGATGAAAAGGCCGCAGTGCGCAAGGACCCGAAAAAAGTTGAATCCAATAGTTGACACCTATCTGGTTCGCTGTAGAATTTCGCCTCCCAAGCGGGAATAGCTCAGTTGGTAGAGCGCAACCTTGCCAAGGTTGAGGTCGCGAGTTCGAGTCTCGTTTCCCGCTCCAGTTTTTCGGATAGGGCCCCGCATGCGGGGCCTTATCGTTCCGGAGCAGGGGGTGCTTCGGGAGATAGTTCGGCCTGGTGGTAGAGTGGTTATGCAGCGGACTGCAAATCCGCGTACGCCGGTTCAATTCCGGCCCAGGCCTCCATATCGAGTTGGTAACGCCGATGCCGTGGCGCTATCTGCAAGTCCTCGTTACCAAGCGAGGCAAGCGTGCAGAAAGTCCCTAAAAAGGGCTTGGCAGAACGAAACAATGACCTGTACAATGTGCAGCTCACGCGGGATTAGCTCAGTTGGTAGAGCGCAACCTTGCCAAGGTTGAGGTCGAGAGTTCGAGTCTCTTATCCCGCTCCAGATTCAGAAAAGGCCCCGCTTGCGGGGCCTTTTCGTTTTGGCCGGCCGCTGCGTTTTTTCCGATACACTGGCTGCGCGGCCTGGTGGCAGAGTGGTCATGCAGCGGACTGCAAATCCGCGTACGCCGGTTCAATTCCGACCCAGGCCTCCACAATCCAGATCAGATCCGAACCGCCGTTCGGCTGCCCGGACGTTTGGGCGCGACGTGCTGACGCGGCATTCGGTCCGTACCGAGCTGGACTTCGCGGTTCTTGATGCTTTGCGAGTGTGCGCCGTGGAGTTTGGTTGCAGGCCCGTAGCGATTGATCCAGGTCAAAGCGTTCGACGCCTTGCCAAGCGCATGCTTGCGCCATGCAAACGAACATGCACGAGCACGCCGCTACGCCGGCATGGGCCTTCGATTCGGAACTGCTGCGGCGCTACGACAAGCCTGGGCCGCGCTATACCTCGTATCCAACGGCGCCGCATTTCCAGGATTTCGCCGCCAACGATCTGCGCGCGGCGGTGGCGCGCTCGGAACAGCTGCATCCGCAGCGTCCGATATCGCTGTACATACACGTTCCGTATTGCACCAGTCCGTGCTTCTATTGTGGCTGCAATCGCGTGATCACACGCGACAGGAGCAAGGGCGAAAGCTATGTGCGCCGGGTGCTGCGCGAGGCGGACATGATGGCCTCCACGCTCGATCGGGCGCGTGATGTCGTGCAGTTGCACCTGGGGGGCGGCACGCCGAATTTCCTGGCGCCGGAACTGATTGCTGAACTGCTGGAAGGGCTGCGTGCACGGCTGAACTTCAGCACGGGCGCCGATCGCGACTTTTCCATCGAACTGGATCCACGCGCGGTCACGCCAGGCGATATCGCGGCGTTGGCGCAGATGGGCTTCAATCGCACCAGCCTGGGCATCCAGGATTTCGATCCCGACGTGCAGCGTGCGGTCAACCGCGAGCAGGACGTTGAAGCCACGCTGGAGGTGATCGATGCATGTCGCCGCCACGGCATCGCGTCGGTGAACGTAGACCTGATCTATGGCCTGCCGAAGCAGAACCTGCAGGGCTTCGGGCGTACGCTCGATACGATCGTCGGCATCCGCCCGGATCGGTTGGCGATCTATGGGTATGCACACCTGCCGCATATGTTCCGCGCGCAGCGCCAGATTGCCGATGCCGATTTGCCCGATCCCGAACTCAAGCTGGCGCTGCTGGGGCTTGCGGTAGAGCGCTTGTCGGCGGCCGGCTACCAATACATCGGCATGGACCACTTCGCGCTGCCCGGAGAGGAACTGGCGCGTGCGCAGCGGTGCGGTGATCTGCACCGCAACTTCATGGGGTACACCACCTGCGCCGATACCGATCTGATCGGGATCGGCGTCAGCGCGATCAGCCGTATCGGCGACAGCTACAGCCAGAACCCGCGCGATCTGCCCACCTGGGAAGCGGCCATCGATGCGGGCCGGGTGCCGGTTTGGCGTGGCTTGACGCTCAGCGACGACGACCAGCTCCGCGCCGAACTGATCCAGGAGCTGATGTGCAATGGCAAGGTCAATACGCAGGCATTGGCTCGGCGATACGGTATCGATTTCGACAGCTACTTCGCGCTCGAGCTGCGCGGGCTGTGGCCGTTGCAGCAGGATCGGCTGGTCGACTATCGCGATGGCCTGATCCGCGCCACTGCGCGCGGCCGGCCGTTGCTGCGGCTTATTGCGATGTGCTTCGATCGCTATCTGCGCGCGGCCGAGCAGTCGGCGACCTATTCGAAGGCGATCTGATCCGGGCCCGGCGCAGATCGTGGCCGATCTGCGCAAGATGGTGCCCGGGGCGGGGATCGAACCCGCATAGCCTTGCGGCTGAGGGATTTTAAGTCCCTTGCGTCTACCAGTTTCGCCACCCGGGCATAGGGATAGCGTGCCTGATTGGAACGCGATTGTGAATCGCATCGGCCCACTTTTGCGCCGACGGCTGTGTCGGTGTGCGTTATGCTGCCGGCCGGCGCCTCCCCGGTGAGCGGGGCAGGGCCAGCACTGAAGGAAGGAGCGGCATGCCAGCCGGAAAGTTTCTCGATCCTGCCACCGCTCCGATTGCCGTCATTGGCCTGGGGTATGTCGGGCTACCATTGGCGGTAGCTTTTGGACGCACCCGCGCGACGCTGGGTTTCGATATCGACGCAGCGCGCATCGAACAATTGCAGGCTGGCCACGATGTCACCCTCGAATTGGAGGGGGACGAACTGGCCGCCGCGCAGCACTTGCGCTACAGCGCCGATCCAGCCGCGCTCGGCGACTGCCAGCTGTTCATCGTCACCGTGCCGACGCCGATCGATGCGCACGAGCAGCCGGATTTGCAGCCGTTGCGCTTGGCCACGGCACTGATCGCCGCAGCGCTGAAGCCAGGCGATCTGGTGATCTACGAATCCACGGTCTATCCCGGCACCACCGAGGAAGTGTGCGTGCCGCTGCTGGAGTCGGGCTCGGGTCTGCGCTTCAACGTCGATTTCCACTGCGGCTACAGCCCGGAGCGGATCAATCCCGGCGATCGCCAGCGTCGGCTGGCGGATATTCGCAAGATCACGTCCGGCTCCAGCCCGGAGGCGGCCGATGCGGTGGACGCGCTGTATGCCGGTATCATCGCCGCCGGTACCTGGCGCGCGCCGTCGATCCGCGTCGCCGAGGCGGCCAAGGTGGTGGAGAACATTCAGCGCGACGTCAATATCGCCCTGGTCAACGAACTGGCGCTGATCTTCGACCGGCTCGGCATCGACACGCTCGACGTGCTGGAGGCAGCGGGTACCAAGTGGAATTTCCTGCCGTTCCGTCCAGGGTTGGTCGGAGGACATTGCATCGGCGTCGATCCGTATTACCTGCTGCACAAATCCGAGAGCGTGGGCTACCATCCCGATCTGATCCATACCGCGCGCCAGGTCAACAACCGCGTGGGAAGGCATGTCGCC
This sequence comes from Lysobacterales bacterium, assembly GCA_015655035.1. Lineage (GTDB taxonomy): Bacteria > Pseudomonadota > Gammaproteobacteria > Xanthomonadales > Xanthomonadaceae > JAATFS01. The sequence goes on from JAATFS010000403.1 coordinate 6,390, forward strand.
GAGCGGGTGCAGGACCTGCTCGGCGCCAAGGGCGTGGCGGTGGCCGGTGCGCGGGTGCTGGTGTTGGGAGTCACCTTCAAGGAGAACTGTCCGGACCTGCGCAACAGCCGTGCGCTGGAGCTGGTGCAGTCGCTGCAGTCGTTCGGTGCCGACGTCGATGCATGCGACTCCTGGGCCGATCCACAGGAGGCGCTGCGTCACGGCGGCGTGGCGCTTGCGCTGCAGCCCCAGGTCGGCAGCTACGACGCTGTCGTGCTGGCGGTGGCGCACGACAGCTACCGTCATTATGGCGCCGAGCAGATCGCCGCTCTGGGCAAGCCAGGGGCGGTGGTCTACGACGTCAAGTCGGTATGGCCGCGCGAGGCGGTCAGTGACCGGCTCTGAGCCGGCGTCAATGGGGGGCTAGTTGCCGCAGCCATTCGACCGCACCGTTGCCTGCGCGCAAGCCACTGGCGAAACAGGCGTTCAGCAGGTAGCCACCGGTCGGCGCTTCCCAATCCAGCATTTCCCCTGCGCAGAACACGCCTGGCAGGCCGCGCAGCATCAGCGCATCGTCCATGGCCTCGAGGCGCACACCGCCGGCGCTGCTGATGGCTTCGGCGATCGGGCGGGGGCGCTGCAAGCGCAACGGCAGCCGTTTCAAGGCCTGCGCCGCCACCGAGGGATCGTGGCCTGCATCCTTGCCCAATACTTCGTAGAGCAGCGCGGCTTTCACGCCGGAGATGCCGACGTGCCGACGCAGATGCTCGCTGAAGCTACGTCCGTTGCGAGGCTTCGCCAGATCGGCCTGGAGGCGCGCCAGCTCACGGCCTGGGACCAGGTCCAGTTCCAGCAGCGCCTGGCCCTGCGCATCCACGCAGTCGCGCAGATCGGCTGACAACGCGTAGATCAGGCTGCCTTCGATACCGGTGGCGGTGATCACGCATTCGCCCTGCAGCGAATGCCGATGGCCGTGCGGATCGTGCCAGCTTGCGATCACCGGTTTCACTGGCGCACCGGCCTGGCGCTCGGCGAAATGCGTGCTCCAGCCGATGTCGAAACCGCAGTTGGCCGGTTGCAGCGGCGCGATGTCCACGCCGCGCTCGGTCAGCGCGGGCAGCCATGCGCCGTCGGAGCCCAGTTGTGGCCAGCTTGCCCCACCCAGCGCCAGTATCACGGCGTCGGCATGCACCAGGCGTTGGTCTGCTTCGGCAGTGGCGAAACGCAGGGCGCCCGCGTCGTTCCAGCCCAGCCAACGGTGTTGGACATGGAACGTCACGCCGTTGTCCTTGAGTCTGCGTACCCAGCCGCGCAACAGCGGTGCGGCTTTGCGGTCAAGCGGGAACACACGCCCGGACGTGCCGACATAGGTGTCCACGCCAAGTCCGCGCGCCCAGTCTCGCAGGGCATCGGCATCCAGGTCGTGCAGCCACTGTGCGACCGTGTCGCGGCGTTCGCGGTAACGACTGACGAAAGTCTCGAACGGATCGGAGTGCGTCAGGTTGAGGCCGCCCTTGCCGGCGATCAGGAACTTGCGGCCCACCGAACCCTTGGCCTCATAGACATCGACCTGCAGGCCGGCGGCACGAGCGACTTCGGCGGCCATCAATCCGGCCGGGCCGCCCCCGATCACCGCTACCTGCGGGGTTGCTTGATTCGTCATGCGAAGGCCACGCTCAGCGCGGCTTGAGGTCGAGCAGCTCGACATCGAATACCAACGACGCGCCCGGAGGAATCACTCCACCGGCGCCGCGATCGCCGTAGCCGTAATCCGGCGGAAGCATCAAGGTGCGCTTGCCGCCGATACGCATGCCGGCGACGCCTTCGTCCCAACCGCGAATCACCTTGCCACCACCCAGCGGGAAGCTGAAGGGTTCGCCGCGGTCCACCGAGCTGTCGAATTTCTCGCCGTGCTTGTCGGGGGCTTTTTCGTCATAGAGCCAGCCGGTGTAGTGCACGGATACCAGCGTGCCAGCGGTGGCCTCCTGGCCGCTGCCGATGGCGTGATCGATCTTCTCGAACTGACCGATGGTGCCGCCTGGAGGAGGGCCGGGAGGTGTGCATCCACACAGGACCAGTAGCGCGGCAAGCAGCAGAAGGTGGCGCATCGGATTGTTCCGTAAGCAAAGCGGGGGCGCGATTATCGCATCGCACAGCCGGTATCATGGGGCCATGGCCAAGCTCCTGTTGAATCTGCGCAACGTACCCGAGGACGAAGCCACCGAGGTGCGTGACTTGCTCGAACGCAACGGCATCGATCACTACGAAACGCGCGCCAGCAACTGGGGCATCTCGGCGGGCGGCATCTGGCTGCGCGATGATGCCCAGCATCTGCGCGCGAAGGAACTGATGGCCGCTTATCAGCAGCAACGCGGCGAGCAGGCGCGGGCGCAACGGCGGCAAGCGCTTGAACAGGGCACTGCCGAAACCTTCGGCTCGCTATGGCGCACCCGTCCGCTGTTCGTGCTGGTGACGTTGATCGGCATGCTGCTGGTGGCCTCGTTGGTATTGCTGCCGTTCCTGCTGCTGTCGCGCTGACGCCTGCGCTACGCGCCAGCCAGCGGCTGGCTGGCGTAAAATCGGCGGATGATCATCAATACCGCCGCTTATCTCTTCACCGACGTCGACCAACCGGATGTATTGGCCGGGCAAGTGCGCGAACACGCGCAGGCCGGTGGGTTGAAGGGCACCGTGCTGGTAGCCGGGGAGGGCATCAACCTGTTCCTGGCGGGCGCACAGGTCGCGATCGACGCGTTCTACGCATGGCTGCGGCAGGATCGTCGATTTGCCGGAATAAGGGTCAAATACAGTCATAGCGAACATCAGCCGTTCGCGCGGCTCAAGGTGAAGATCAAGCCGGAGATCATCAGCTTCCGCCGTGATGATGCATCTCCGCTGGAGCGGCGGGCGCCAACGGTGGCGCCCGCTGTGCTGCGGGAATGGCTGAGTCGGGGGCGTGACGATCAAGGCCGTCGCGTGGTGATGCTCGATACCCGCAACCAGCAGGAAGTCGCGCACGGCACGTTCGCCGGTGCGCTGACCTTGCCGATCGATAAATTCACCGACCTGCCCGAGGCGCTGTCGCCGCATAGGGAGGCATTGAGTGATGCCACCGTGGTGAGCTTCTGCACCGGAGGTATCCGCTGTGAAAAGGCGGCACTGTGGATGCACGCCGAGGGCATGGACAACGTGCTGCAACTGGAAGGCGGAATCCTGGGCTATTTCGAGGAGGTCGGTGGCGAAGGCTACGAGGGACGATGCTTCGTATTCGACGAGCGCGTTGCGCTGGATCCGCAACTGCATCCACTGCGCGACATGCCGGTGGCCGAAGGCGCAGAGACGCTCGGAAAACCCTGACCATAGCGGTGCGACTTGCCCGATGTGCGCTGCTGGTGCGGCGTTGGATCATGCTCATCACCAAGCCGCATGCACATTTGCCATCGCGCGGGGTAGGCGCGGATCGCTCGGACGGATGTGGCTTGCAATGGTCAAGGGCGGGGGATTTCAGGTCAAATTCAGCTTGCCCTGAATAATTCATCGGGCTAGGCTGGCTGAATAAGCCTTCACAGTTTCAGGGGACAACACGGATGACTATCAGAGTTTTTCTGATCGACGATCATGCGCTGGTGCGAACCGGCATCAAGATGATTCTGTCCAAGGAAGTGGATGTCGAAGTGATCGGTGAAGCTGAAAGTGGCGAGGCAGCCTTGCCGCAACTGCGTCGGCTCCAGCCCGACATTGTTCTATGCGACCTGCACCTGCCTGGCGTCAGTGGCCTGGAAATCACCGAGCGCATCGTCAAGGGTGACTACGGAACGCGCGTGATCATCGTGTCCGTGCTTGAGGATGGGCCGCTGCCCAAAAGACTATTGGAGGCCGGTGCGTCTGGCTATGTCGGCAAGGGTGGAGATGCGCAGGAGCTGTTGCGGGCGATACGTGATGTCGCA
>JAATFS010000509.1 GCA_015655035.1 Lysobacterales bacterium
CGCCGAAATGATCCCGGTGACCTGGCCCGAGTTCGCCGATATCCACCCGCTGGCGCCGGCCGAGCAAGCCAGCGGCTACCAGCAGCTGATCGCCGAGCTGGAAGCGATGCTGGCCGAGTGCACCGGCTACGACGCGGTCAGTCTGCAACCCAACTCCGGCGCGCAGGGCGAATACGCCGGCCTGCTGGCGATCCGCGCCTACCACCGCTCGCGCGGCGAAAGCCATCGCAACATCTGCCTGATCCCCGAATCCGCGCACGGCACCAATCCGGCCTCGGCGCAGATGGCCGGCATGAAGGTGGTGGTGACCAAGTGCGATGCCCACGGCAACGTCGATGTCGACGACATCCGCGCCAAGGCCGAACAGCATTCGGCCGACCTGGCCGCGCTGATGATTACCTACCCGTCCACCCACGGCGTGTTCGAGGAGGATGTGGTGGCGATCTGCGAAGCCGTGCATGCGCATGGCGGGCAGGTCTATACCGATGGCGCCAACATGAACGCGCTGGTCGGCGTGGCCAAGCCCGGCAAGTGGGGCTCGGACGTCTCGCACCTGAACCTGCACAAGACCTTCTGCATCCCGCACGGCGGCGGTGGCCCGGGCGTGGGCCCTTGTGCGGTGAAGGCGCATCTGGCGCCGTTTCTTCCTCGTGTCGGCATCCCTGCCGGCGAAGGTCAGAACGCCGCCCTCCATGGCGGCGGATTCCCCTCCGAAAGCACGGGCGGAAGGGTTTCGGCCGCGGCCTACGGCTCGGCCTCGATCCTGCCGATCAGCTGGATGTACATCACCCTGATGGGCGCGGCCGGGCTGCGCAAGGCCACCCAGGTGGCGCTGCTCAATGCCAACTACATTGCCAAGCGCCTCAGCGCCCACTACAAGACGCTGTACACCGGCCGCAATGGACTGGTGGCGCACGAATGCATCCTGGATGTGCGGCCGCTGGACAAGACCACCGGCATCGGCGCCGAGGACGTGGCCAAGCGCCTGGTCGATTTCGGCTTCCACGCGCCCACGCTGAGCTTCCCGGTCGCCGGCACGTTGATGGTGGAGCCAACCGAAAGCGAATCGCTGCACGAACTGGACCGCTTCATCGACGCGATGATCCAGATCCGCGAGGAGATCCGTGCGGTCGAAGACGGCCGCCTGGACCGCGAGGACAATCCCCTCAAGCATGCCCCGCACACCGCCACCCAGGTCACGGCCAGCGAATGGACGCACGCCTACCCGCGCGAACTTGCCGCCTTCCCGCTACCGAGCCTGAAGCTGCAAAAGTACTGGCCACCGGTCGCGCGCGTGGACAATGTCTACGGTGACAAGCACGTGATGTGCGCCTGTATTCCGGTGGAAGCCTACAAGGAGGATGCCGACGCATAACGCGCTGGCCGAGCTCGCCAAACCGAACCCAGCCCCACCCGTAGGGGCTGGGTTTTTCTTTCCTGATTCCCTAGCCGTTGCATCCAGGCCAGCACAGCAATGCTTTGCCCTTGCCTCGCACGGAAGCGATGCGAATCTACCCAAATCCGGAGGGCGCCGCCCATGGATGGGCGGCACGCTTTGCTTGAGCGCATTCCGACCGAGCCAGGAGGGCGAGTCGGGAAATCCCGATAGCCCTTCAGGCGTCGGCTTGTGACGTTGCAGGGAAAGCGTTTTTCTTTGGTTACGTTTCTTTTAGCGCTTACCGAAAGTTGAACCCGTCCGCGCAGCGGGGGAAGCCGTTGCTTTTGGAGCTCCGCTTTTAAAAGTTCTGCTTGCGGAGCGGAACGCAACGGCAAGGGACTAGAGTTTTCACTTGCCGACGCCGATGCGCCGCGCATCAACCAGCTCCCCTACGCGGCCACAGCAGTTACCCCGCTCACGGCCGCAGCAGGATCTTGCCCTTGCGCCCGGGCTGCAGGCTGGCCGCCGCAGCGCTGGCGACATCGGCCAGGTCGTAGATGGCTTCCACCGGCAGCTTGAGTTCGCCGGATGATGCCAGCCGCAGCAATTCGCCGATCAGCCGGCGCTTGTCCTCGACCGATAGCCGGGCGCTGACCACGCTGCCCCAGAAACCCTTGACCGTGGCCTGCTTGAAGATCAGATCGCCCGAACGGATCTGCATCGGCTCGCCGGTCATCGAGCCGAACGACACCAGTACCCCGCCCTCGCCCAGCAGCTCCAGCAACTCGCCACTGGCCGCACCGCCCACCGAGTCGACAGCCGCCTGTAGCGGCGCATCGCCGACGATGGCATTCACTTGCTGCTGCCATCCCGGCTGGGCCGTGGACACTGCATGTTCGATGCCCAGTGCCGCCAGCTCCTGCACACCGGCGTCGCGACGCACCAGATTGATCGTATGTACGCCGCGCGCGGACGCCAGCATCGCCAGGGTCTTGCCGACCGCGCCGTTGGCGGTGTTCTGGACGATCCACTGGCCGCGCTGGACCTCGAGGAATTCGAGCAGCATCAACGCGCTCAGCGGCATCGCGATCAACTGCGCGCCGGCCTCGTCGCCGATCGTCTCCGGCAGCGGTACCAGCAGCCCTGCCGAGGCGATGAAGTGTTCGGCCCAGGTGCCATGCGCCGTCGCCACGGCGACACGCTGGCCAAGGGCAACGCCTTGCACGCCCTCGCCGAGCGCGTCGACCACGCCCACCGCCTCGCTGCCGCCGATGGCCGGCAAGTCGGGCTTGTAGCCGTACTGGCCGCGCACCGTCCACAGATCGTGGTTGTGGATGGGCGCCAGGAGCGTCTTGACCCGAACTTAGCCGGGGCCAGGCTGCGGAACCGGGCTATTTCCCAGGGCGAGTACCTCGGCGGGTTCACCAAAGACGGTGTGGATAGCGCTACGCATAAGAGAACCTTTCGACAGTTGAGTGGAAGGCGACGTGCAAACGCACGCCGATGTTGCCGCCAGGGCATGGCTTACGAACCCGACCACGAGCGCTCC
>JAATFS010000307.1 GCA_015655035.1 Lysobacterales bacterium
AGCGCGTCGTCAGATGCGGGAAACGCCGCATCGAATTGGCAGTGCTGCTCGCCCCAGGTAACGAGCAACGCGTTGTGTGCGGCCAGGCCGGTGAGATAGACCTGCCCGCGCAGGCCCACGGGCGATGCCTGGAGCTGGCCGACGACCTGCACTTGCGCGCCTGCGGGCAGCGGCTGGCCGTCGTCCAGCAGGATCGTCAGGGTGCCGCCGCGCGAGCGCCGGATAGGGAACGGCAGCACGATGCCGCTGCGGTCGTAAGGAATCGCATCGAGGCCGATGGCATCGATCTGCGCGTCCATCGGCAGGTCGGCCTGCTCGATGCGGATAGGGTTCTTCTGGTAGGGCCGCAGCCTGGGCAACAGCGCATCGCCGTGGCCATCAGTGACGGCGACGACCTGGTTATCGGCATAGACGCGCACATTCGGATAGCCCGGCACCTTCACCACGGCAAAGCTGTCGTCGACATGCCGGCTCAGATAGGCCGAACCGCCCAGGACGACAACGCCGCCGCTGGCATTGGCTCGCAGCCCATCCTCCCCGGCATAGTTCGCTGCCTCCAGCGAGTAGCGGCCGATGTCGTTCTGCAGGCTCACGCTGGCCTCGCCGCGATTCGGCTCGCCCGCCGACGCCAGCACGCGATAACCATAGCCGCTGCCTGCCGGAAGATTGCGCTGCACCGCCACCGTGGTCTGTTGATCTCCGCCCTCGCGGCGCGCTTCGATGCTGCCACTCGTACGCTCTCCCAGCGGCACGGTGAACTGCAGGCTGAGCGATGTCAGCGATTGCGGCACGAGCGTACGCAACAACGCAAATCTGAAGAAACCCAGGTGCCTGATACTGAGGCTGTAGCTGGCGCTGATCAGCTCGACGTCCTCTTCGTCGCGATAATCCTGGCGCACGTGACTGAGGCCGAGCGTGCCACGGTGCGTGGACAGGCTGACGAACAGCTGGCTGGTCATGCGTGGCGCCTGCCGATCCACGTCCTCGGCCAATGGGCTGTCGTCCCGATCGTCGTAGCGCTCCTGCCAGCGCCGCACCGAGCCCAGGCCCAGTTGCCGGAACCGAGGACTCGCCAATTGGACGCTGCCGCCGAAGCTCAGCGAACGCGTCTGGCGCTGGAACCCCAGCGCGGCCAGGCCACCGACCCCATCGTCGCCATGGCTGGCGGCAAGCGAGGCATTGAACACGCCGGCGTCGGCCCATTGCAAAACGCTGCCCAGGCCGAACGTCTGCTGCTCGCGCAACACTTCCAGATGCGCCTCGCCGGTAAAGCGGTCGCTCAGGCCGAGGCGGTGCGTGCCGACCGCCGCGAACTGGCGGTAATCGTTGCTGACCAGGCCGTAGTCGTTGCGCACGAATCCGATCTCGTAAGAGTAATCGTGCAATCCCGCGCGCAGCAGCCGTGGGCTGGCGTAGTACGGCGCGCTGATCACCCGCTCGCGGCCGAGCACGTCGCGCACCACCAGGCTCAGCTCGCCCTGCCCGGTCATCACCGGCAGGTCCTGCAGAGTGAACGGCCCGGCGGGCACGTTCTGGCGCGAACGCAATGCATCGTTGATGTACAGGTCCACGGTCGAGGGCAACACGGCTTCGCCGGTGAATCCCGGCTGCGGATACGTCACCAGCGTGGGCTGGGTATCGAAATTGGTCGCCCACTGAATGCCGCCGAAGCGTACCGACCGCGCCCAGCCGGTGGCCCCCGTGATCGCATCGCCCAGCCTCAGACTGGTCCGGCTCGCCGGCCGATCCTGGGTCCAGGTGGTATCCAGCCGCTTGAGGCTGCGGCCATTGCCCTGGTCCCTGACCAGGAAGCTGCCAAGCAACGCATCGGCTCCCTTGAAGAAACCCAGCTCGAGCAAGGCATTGGTCCGGGTGACGCCGCCACGGCGCTCCACCGCGACGTCGTAGTTGAAAAACCCGCCCGGCGGCGACGGCATCGGCACCAGATAGCCGGCCTGCGCGGCAATCACGGTGTCGTCGAACAGCTCGGGCGGAATCTGCATGACCAACATCTGCGTGGCCGCATCGATCGAGAACACGAGCCCGGGCAGGTCGTCCAGGCCATACCAGGGTTCTTCGCGATAGATCAGCGGCGTGGCCATCGGCA
>JAATFS010000435.1 GCA_015655035.1 Lysobacterales bacterium
AGCACGCCCTTCAGGCGCTTCTCGAAATCGCCCCGGTACTTGGTGCCGGCGACCAGCGCGCCCAGGTCTAGCGAATAGATCACGGCATCGGCCAGTACTTCCGGCACGCTGCCTTCGACGATACGCTTGGCCAGGCCCTCCGCGATCGCGGTCTTGCCTACGCCGGCCTCGCCGACATACAGCGGGTTGTTCTTGCGGCGACGGCACAGCACCTGGATGGTGCGCTCGATCTCGTCGGCCCGCCCGACCAACGGGTCGATACGGCCATTGCGGGCAGCCTCGTTCAGGTTGGCAGCGTATTCGGCCAACGCATCGCTCTTGCCCTCTGCGCCTTCGCCACCCTCGCCCTTGGGCTCGCCTTCGGCCGAGGACGACGATTCGCCCTCCTCGCCCAGCTTGGCGATGCCATGCGAGAGATAATTGACGATATCCAGCCGTGTGATGTCCTGCTGGTTGAGAAAATAGACAGCGTGCGAATCCTTTTCGCCGAAGATCGCCACCAGCACGTTGGCGCCGGTGACCTCCTTCTTGCCGGAGGATTGCACGTGGTAGACGGCGCGCTGCAACACCCGCTGGAAGCCGAGCGTTGGCTGGGTATCGCGGCCGTCGTCTTCCGGCAGGCGCGACACCGAGGCCTCGATCGCCTGCTCCAGGTCGTTGTGCAGTCGCGGCGCATCCGCGCCGCAGGCCTTCAGCACGGCTTGTGCCGAGGGGTTGTCCAGCAGCGACAGCAACAGGTGTTCCACGGTCATGAACTCATGACGCGCTTCACGGGCCCGCTTGTAGCACTGGCCGATGGTTTGCTCGAGATCTTTGCTGAACATGAGGAACTCCGACGACTGTTGCCAACAATATGCGGCTTCGGCAGCGATTTTCCATAACCCTATCGAATATGGGTGTTCATATCGCGTTAGTACGCCGATCATCTACAGCGTTTCAGCGGTGGGACGACCCTCGCGCGGTTTTCAGGCCTGCTCCATCGTGCACAACAGCGGATGCTGGTTCATCCGCGAGAACTCGTTCACCTGGGCGACCTTGGACTCTGCGACCTCGCGGGTGAAGACTCCGCACACGCCGCGTCCCCGGGTATGCACGTGCAGCATCACTTGCGTGGCTTTTTCCAGATCCAGGCTGAAAAACTGCTGCAAGACGGTCACGACGAAGTCCATCGGCGTGTAGTCGTCGTTGAGCAGCAGCACCTGGTATCGCGGCGGCGGTGCAACTTCGGGCCGGCTGGTTTCGACGAGCAGGCCGTGATCGTGGTCTTGGGAGGTCTTGCTGGGCATGTGGCGATTATACGTTTCATGCCTGTCGCCATTGGACGATTCATGCCACTCCCCGCACAATTCCCATTCTGTCTTCCTTCATCCCCGCATCGTCATGAGCCGTCCCCTGTCCGCGTTTTTGCTCGCGGCGACCTTTCATGTTCCCACCCAGGCTGCGGTCGCGGCCATGAGGCCGCGCCAGTCCGTGCGTTTCGTCGGGCTCCACCTGTGCTGGCAAAGGGGCGGCGTGGCCGGTGACGCTGCAGCTGTGGCCAGTGCAACCGAAGCCGCGCCGGCCGCCAGCGGGGACGCATCCTGATGCATGCTCCCGATCAACGCTGGCATCCGGACGTCACCGTGGCCACGGTCGTGCTCCGCGAGGGTCGCCTGTTGCAGGTGGAGGAGTCCATCGGCGGAGAGTTGGTGATCAATCAGCCCGCCGGCCATCTGGAACCGGGCGAGAGCCTGTTGCAGGCGGCTGTGCGCGAGACTCTGGAAGAGACCGGCTGGCACGTGCGGCTCACCGATTTCATCGGCAGTTACCAGTGGGTCGCGGGCAATGGCCGCTGTTACCTGCGCTTTGCCTTTGCCGCCGAAGCGGTGTCGCACGAGCCGCAGCGCCCACTCGACCAGGGCATCGTGCGGGCGCTATGGCTGACCCCAGATGAGCTGCAAGCGGCCGGGCCGCGTCTGCGTAGTCCGCTGGTGGAACGGGTGGCGCTGGATTACCTGGCGGGCCAGCGCTACCCGCTGGCGCTGGTGGCGCAGTTGCCGTGAGCGCGCCACGGATCATGGTCGGGGTGTCCGGCGGGGTGGATTCGTCGGTGGCCGCGTGGCGCCTGGCGCAGCAAGGCGAGTCGGTGGCGGGACTGTTCATGCAGAACTGGGCCGACGATGGCAGCGGCGACTGCCGTGCCGAAGAGGACCGCCGCGATGCCGTCGCGCTGTGCGGGGTGCTGGGCATTCCCTTCCACTTCCGCGACTTTTCCGGCGAGTACTGGAAGGGGGTGTTCGAGCACTTCCTCGCCGAATATGCGGCCGGACGGACTCCCAACCCGGACGTGCTGTGCAACCGCGAGGTCAAGTTCAAGCATTTTCTGGATGCCGCGCGCGAACTTGGCGCCGAGCGCATTGCCACCGGGCACTATGCCCGGATCGGGCAGCGCGGCGGGCGCTGGTGCCTGTTGCGCGGTGCGGACCGGGGCAAGGACCAGAGCTACTTCCTGCACCAACTGGGCCAGGCCCAGTTGGCGAGCACACTGTTTCCGGTCGGCGACCTGGAGAAGACCGCGCTGCGCCAGATCGCGCGCGAGGCGGGGCTGCCTACCCATGCCAAGAAGGACTCCACCGGTATCTGTTTCATCGGCGAGCGCGACTTCCGCCAGTTCCTGGGCCGCTACCTGCCGGCGCGCACCGGTGAGATCCGCGATCCGCAAGGGCTGCGCATCGCCGAGCATCCTGGCGTGTTCTACTTCACACTCGGCCAGCGCGAAGGACTGAACATCGGTGGCGTACGCGGCCGCCCCGCCGCGCCGTGGTACGTGGTCGGCAAGGACGTGGCGACGAACGTGCTGTACGTGGACCAGGACCGGGAAAGCCCGTTCTTGCAGTCCACCCGGCTACGTTCGGAACGTGCGCACTGGATCGCAGGCGCGCCGCCCGCGCGGCGCTTCGAGTGCACCGCCCAGACCCGCTATCGCCAGCCAGACGAGCCCTGCACGGTCAGCGTCGAGGACGATGGCTCGGTATCGGTGGCATTCGTCCGCCCGCAGCGAGCGGTGACGCCTGGCCAGTCGCTGGTGCTGTACGACGGCGACGAATGTCTCGGCGGCGCGGTGATCGCGACCACCGATGCGCCCTTGGAACGCCGGTTGGCGGAATCTTCTTCATGTTCAACGCAAGGTAATTTCTAGAATGAGTTCAGCCATGGACAACCGCGTATTGGCGCTGGCCGGCGTCGCACAGGCGCTGCAACAGGTGCGGCGTATCGCCGACACCGGGCAATCGGAAGCGTCGATCGTGCGCACCGCGGTGGATAGCGTGTTCCGCGTGGATGCGGATTCCCCGGTCGAGGTGTATGGCGCCGCCGCCGACGTGGCGCCCGGGCTACGCCTGCTGCACAACTATTTCACCAACCAGGGGCGGGACGAAATGCTGCCACGTCTGGGATTGGCGGTATTGCAGCTGGAACGGCGCTTCGTCAAGGAGCCTGCCACCGTGGAAGCCGTGGCCAGCGGGATTGCCGCTGCCGCGCAGCAGGCCAAGGAGCTGGGCGACAGTAGCCATCCGGACGTGCTGTCCGCGCTGGGTAGCCTGTATGCCAACACGATCAGTCACCTGCGGCCGCGGGTCATGGTCCAGGGCAACCCTCACTATCTCGGGCAGGCCAACGTGGTCGCGGAGATCAGGGCGTTGTTGCTTGCTGCGGTGCGTTCGGCGGTGCTGTGGCGGCAGATGGGCGGTAGTTTGTGGGATTTCCTGCTGTCCAAGCGGGCCATGATCGAGGCGGTGGAGCGTGCGCTGCGCTAAGGGGTGAGCGCTGCGATGGCGCCCGCGGCAGCCACTGCGCGTGTCGCGCGGTGGCCGGCAGTTCTGCTGCGCGGCTAAAGACACAGCGGGGGCGGCCGATACTGCAATCGTGACTCTGCCGAGAACGTCCATGTATTCACACCATTTGATCCGTCTGGCCGCGCCGTTGGTCCTGACCCTGCTGTTTCCCATCGCTGTTGTTCTGGACTGGCCCTCTTCCGCGCGCTGGGCGATCCTGGTGACCATGACCTTGAGTTGGCTGGTGTTTGCCGCCTGGGTCAGTTATTCCCAGGTACGCCGCAATCCTGAGCACGACCGCGTACGGCGTGAACAGGACCAGTTGTTGAATGAACTGCGCGACTTCGTCAGCAACGAGGTGGAAGGCTCGCGCGCCGAGGTCGAGCGCGCTCGCGACCTGATCCGACAGGCGGTGGCTGGCCTGGGAGGCAGCTTCGATGCGATGAACCGCAAGTCGCGCCAGCAGAGCCAGGCGCTGGCGCGCATCGTGGACCGCGCCGGGGATGACGGCGGTGCCGGCGTCGACGTGGCCCGCTTTGCCCAGCACGCCAGCTCGCGGATGGAGCAATTGGTGGAAGCGCTGGAACAGGTCAGTGGGCAGAGCAACACCACGGTCAACCACATCGACGAGATGGCCCAGCATCTGGATGGCATCTTCGCGTTGCTGGAGGACGTCAAGTCGATCGCCGACCAGACCAACCTGCTGGCGCTGAATGCGGCGATCGAGGCGGCGCGTGCGGGCGAGGCCGGGCGCGGCTTTGCGGTCGTGGCCGACGAGGTTCGCAATCTGTCGGAGCGTTCGACCACCTTCAATGAGCAGATCCGCAAGCTGGCGCACAGTTCCAAGGAATCGATCGCCAAGGTGCGGGATACGGTCTCGCAGATGGCCTCGCGGCATATGGACCGCTCCCGCGAAGCGCGCCACGAAGCGGCGGCGATGCTGGACAATGTCGCAGCCATCAATAGCTCGCTGGGCGAAGGCATGCGCGAGATATCCGAATGCGGCCGCGCCATCGACAGCAGCGTCGCCGATGCCGTGCGCGCGTTGCAGTTCGAGGACATCGCCACGCAGACCCTCAGTGGCGTGCATACCCACCTGGACCGGCTGACCACGATCAACCGCGAGGCGGTCGCCTTGCAGGAGCTATTGCATCGCAGCGGCGGCGTGTTCGACAACGAGCTGGTTGCAGCCTTGCAGAAAGTCGGTGCGCGTTTGCGCGACATGCGCGTCGAGTGGGAGCGTCCGCCGCACAAGCCGGTGTCGCAGCAAAGCATGGGTGCCGGCACGGTCGAGCTGTTCTGAAGCAGATCCGCCATGGGGATCTGCAGATGACTAATCCTCGGCCTGCGCCGGGGATTTTTCTTTAGGCCTTACCGAAGCAGGACGATCCAACAGGATGAAGCTTCCCCCTGTCCCTTCCGCGCTGCTGTGGCCCGACGACGCGCGTGGCGGCGCGATGAACGTTGGCGCGTTGCAGGGCATCGCAGCAGTCGGCGCACGCATGCCCCAGGCGCTCGAGCGATTGGAGCGACGCGCTTGCGAGGAAATCCGCAGCCTGGCGCAGCCTGCACGTCCAGCAGCCAGTGGCGAGGAGGCGTTAATGGCTGCGCTGGCCTGGGATCTCGATCTGACCGGCAGCGATATCGCGCAGACGTTGCAGGCCGCGCGGCCCGGTTGCGGCCGGGACTGAGTCTCATCGCGCGACCCGATGGTAGGACTGCTGCCTTGCCCCTTGGCCGCTGCCGCTTATCGCACGCCAGAAGGGGCGCGGCGTCGTGCGGACATCAGGCGGTGGCGGAGGTCAGGCGCGAGCCGGAATGGGGGCTGGCCTGTTCGTCGCGCAACCATTGCGCCATGTAGCGTGCAGCCAGCGGACGCGCATAGAAATAGCCCTGGATTTCATCGCAGCCCTGCTGTCGCAGCAGCGCATCCTCCACGTCGGTTTCCACCCCTTCGGCCACCACCTGCATGCCGAGTGCGTGGCCGAGATGCACGATGGCCTGGATCACTTCGGCGGTGCTGGCATCGTTCAGCATGTCCCGTACGAAACTTCGGTCGATCTTCAGGCGCTGCACCGGGAACCGGTTCAGATAATGAAGATTGGAGAAGCCGGTGCCGAAATCGTCCACCGCCAGCAGGACGCCGTTGCGCTCCAGTAGCTCGAAGCAATGGCGCAGCGCATCGGTATCGCGAATCAGTGCAGACTCGGACAGTTCCAGTTCCAGACGCGTGGGTGGCCAGCCGTTGTGGATGCAGATTTCCATTACCCGCTCGGCAAAACCAGGTGTGCGCAACTGCACCGCCGAGACGTTCACTGCGATTCGGCTGAAATCCAGGCCGGCGTTGCTCCACAGATGTGCCTGGCGGCAGGCTTCTCCAAGCACCCACTCGCCCAGGCGCACGATCTCGCCGCACTCTTCTGCGATGGGAATGAACTCGATGGGGGCGCAGGGTTCATGCCCGGGGCGTTCCCAACGCATCAGCGCCTCGATCGCAGGCGCCTGCTCGCCACTGGTCATGACCATCGGCTGGTAGACCAGCGTGATTTCGTCGCGATCCAGCGCCCCATGCAGGGCGTGTTCGAGCTCCAGCCGGCGTTGCGCGCGCAACAACGCGTCCTGGCTGTAATAGTGATAGCTGTTGCGCCCGGCTTCCCTGGCCGAATACATTGCCGCGTCGGCGGCTCGCAGCAGGCTGTCGAAATCCACCAGGCGCTCGTCCTGCAGGGCGATGCCGATGCTCGCGCCGAGCTTGAGCGAGATGTGTTCCTTGTGCAGTGGCTCGGCCAGTGCGGCGATCAGCTTGCGGGCGATGTGGCCGGCGTCTTCTGGCTTGGCCAGGTCGCGCAATATCACGATGAATTCGTCGTCGCCGAAGCGGCCGAACAGATCGTTGTGGCGCAGATGTTGGTGCAACCGGGTCGAAGCCAGTTTCAGCAAGGTATCGCCAGCGGCATGCCCGAAGGAGTCGTTGATGCTCTTGAGGCCGTCGAGATCGACCAGCAGCATGGCCAGCATCTGGCCGCGCTCGCGGCTCTCGCACATCGCCACTTCGGCTTGCTCACGCAACAGGAAGCGGTTGGGCAAGCCGGTCAGGCGATCGTAGTGAGCCAGCAGTTCGATCCGCTCGTTGGCTTCGCGCTCGCGCGTGACATCGCGGAACAGCGATACGAAACGCGGTGGCAGGCCTTCGCGGCGATCGAGTTCGATCAATACCTGGACCCAGACTTGTTGCCCGGAATGGCGATAGAAACACAGTTCCAGCTGCTCGGGCAGGCCGCCGTCGGAGATGCGCTGCAGCGCGGCCTCGAATGCATCGCGGGAATCGGGGGTATACAGCGACAGCGCCTGATCCAGGGTGATCGATTCCTTGCGCAGGTCGTGGATGCGATAGCACTCCTCGGTCCATTGCATGCGCCGGCTGTCCAGCTCGATCTCGCAGCCGCCGATCTTGCCCAGCGCCGAGACCCGGTTGAGCAATTCGGTACGCCAGCGGATCAGCGCCTCGGTCTGGCGTTGCTCGCTGATGTCCTGCACGTGTCCCAGCAGCCGAAGCAGGCGGCCGTCATCATCGAAAATCGGTTGTGCCCAGATCCGTAGATGATGTTTCTTCGCCATGCTGAAGTCGCCGCACAGCTCGATCTCGAAATTGGCGGGCAACCGGTCGCGCCAGAGTTTGCGCCAACCGGCGCGCAGATGTTCCACCGAGCCCCGGCCCAGCCGCCGGACCAGGTCGCGGCTGCTGTCGAGAGCGCGTTTGGTCGAACCCAGCCGCTGCAGGAATTCGGCAGAGATCCAGATCCGGTCGTGCTCGATGTTCCACGACCAACTGCCCATGCCGGCGATGCGTTGCGCCGCCTCCAACTGTGCCTGCTGCTCGCGCAACTGTTGTTCGAGCTGTAGCTGCGAGGGACTGCCAGGCAGGGAAATGTCCTGCTCCGATGGGCTGCTGGATGCGCTGGCTGGCTCGGGTACGCTCAGGGTGAAGGCCAGTACATCGCCGTGCTCATCGTTCACGGCCCGAAGAAACCCATCGAGGTGGCCGCCGTCGCCGCGAGGCAGTGCGCAGGCGCCCATGCCGCCTTCCAGTGCCAGTCGCGCGCGGCTGTCGGCCAGCAGCTCGGCGTAGGCTTCCAGGGTGGCCGGCAATCCGAGCGATTTCGCGATGCGATTGGCCGCCAACGGATGTCCATGCGCGTCCAGCACCACCACCGCAGAGGTAAGCGGGTGCTGCAACATGCTTGCAATGACGCCTGAGTCCACGCTGGAGAGCTCCAAAGATCGGTCCCATGACTCGGGATCGCAATGGATAACGGCCGTTCCTGCCCATAGTTGAGTATGCCGACCGCAGGTCGCCTGCTTGCGGCTAATATAAAACGTCTCACCTGCTTTCAAGACCCTGCCACGGATCATGCCCCTTCTCTCTGGAGCCCTTTCTTCTGCGCCTGCTCTTGCCTCCCGCCGCTGCCTGGACGAGCGTGTGCGGCACGGAATCTGGATGATCACGCTGGCGTGCGTGGCCATCGGTGGCATGGGGCTGTGGATGGGAACGCGCTTGCCGTCCACGGCAGAAGCCGGCGCAGGGCCGCCACTTGCAGTGCTGCAAGGCGTCGCGCTGATCGTGTTGCTGGCGCTTGCGTTGTATGTCGGGTTGCGCCGCTGGCTGCGCCCTCTACTGCACGAACATCGGCAGCTGGCACAGTCCGAGGCCCGCTTCCGCGATGTGTTCCATGCCCTGCCCAGTCCCTCCTGGATCTACGATCTGGAAAGCCTGCGCATCGTCGATGCCAATCCGGCGGCGCTGGCCTTCTTCGGCTGGAGTCGTGACGAGTTTCTCGCGCAGACGTTGCCGGTCATCTGGCCAGATACCTCAGTCGCCCGGCTGGAAAATATCCTCGCCAAGATCCGCCGCAACGGTGGCCTGTATGTATTTACCGAGGATTTGCGCACCCACGACGGTATCCGTTATGTCGAGATCCGCAGTACCGCGCTGGATCTGCAGCAAGGGCCGGCACGCCTGATCGTGGCGGTGGACCGCAGTCAGGAACGCCTGGCCCAGGCATCGCGCGCCGAGGTGCTGGAACGGCTGGAGGAGGCACAGAGCATCGCCCGGCTGGGGTCGTGGGAACTCGATCCGGCATCCGGGCTGGGCTGGTACTCGCCCGAGGTCTATCGTCTGCTCGGTTATGGCGTATCCGCGCACGGCTCCCAGCAACGGCTGGAGGATCTGCTGCGCGCCAGCGATGTCGCCACCCAGGCCCGCATCGAGGGCATGATCGAGGAGATGCGGGCCGGCAACGACATCCAGATCGACATATTGCTGCCACTGGCCGTGGGCGGTGCCCAGCCGAAGATGTTCCACCTGCGTGCCGAAACCGTGGTCACCGCGCAAGGCGCGTCCCGCATCCATGGCACCTTGCAGGATGTGAGCGAGCGCGAGCAGTCGCGTCGGCTGTTGCACGAACGCGAGGAGCAGTTCCGGGAACTCGTGCGCGTGCTGCCCGACGGCGTGATGATCCTCGCCGACGAACGTGTGATCTACGCCAACGCGGCCTGCTCCGGGCAATTCGGCTTCGTGGGCGAAACCCTGATCGGCGAACCGTTACCAGCGCTGGTGGCCGACGTCGACCTGGCGCAGGTGCGCGATTATCTGCTGACGGGTCTGGAGCCACACGAGCAGATAGGTGTGGGCCGGTGGATGCGTCGTCGCGATGGGTCGAGTTTCCAGGCAGGCCTGTCGGCCGGCAACGTGCGCTACGGAGGACGCGATTGCAAGCTGTTGGTCGTGCGCGATCTCAGTGAGCCCGAGCGGATGCGCGATGCCCTGGCCGGAAGCAATGCCGAGTTGCAGGCGATGGCCAAACGCCTGTTCTCGTTGCAGGAAGACGAGCGTCGGGCGATCTCGCGTGATCTGCATGACGATATCGGCCAGGCGATCACGGCGATAAAGCTGTCGGCTCATTCAGCGTTGGAAGAGACCGTGGAAGAGCAGAGACGCGAGGACCTGCTGGAGATCGTGAACGTGGCCGATGCCACGGTGATCAAGTTGCGCAATCTGTCGATGTTGCTACGCCCGCCCCAACTGGACGCATTGGGACTGGAGGCGGCGTTGCGCTGGCAGGCCTCGATGCTGTTCCGCGCTTCCAACGTACGCTTGGAATTGGATATCCAGTCGTTGAGCGAGCGCCCCAGCAACGAAATCGAGCAGGCATGCTTCCGCATCGCCCAGGAAAGCCTGACCAATACACTGCGGCACGCATGTGCCGGCGAGGTCAGGCTCAACCTGCGTCCGGCGAATGGCGGGCGCATCCGACTGGAAGTGAGCGACAATGGCGATGGTTTCGATCCGCAGGGCCCGCGCGGACTGGGCTTGATCGTAATGCGTGAGCGCGCGCAGACCGTGGGCGGAACGCTGGATATAGAATCGGCGCCAGGTGCCGGTACCCGGGTGGTACTGCACCTGCCCTACCACCCGGTCGGCGAGCCCGCCCATGAATCCAGTGGACGTTGACACGATGTGGAGTCCCGTGAACGCTTCCGGCTTGCAGATCGCAAGGCCAGTGCGGCTTGGCGCCGGCAATCCGGAATTGCTGGAACTGGTGGATGCGGCGGCATCCGGAGGCGCGGCGCTGATGCTGCTGCATGTGGACATCGACCACTTCGCCTCGATCAACGAGAACATGAGCGCCGAGGTTGGCGACCAGGCGTTGCTGCTGGTGGCGCAGCGCTTGCAGGATTTCCTGGGCGAACGCGGCAAGCTGTGGCGGCATGGCAGCGACGAAATGGTGATCGTGGCCGAGCGTGGCGAGAACATGCCGCTGCCCGAGGATTTCGCCGAACAGATCCGCCAACAGCTGGAGCTGCCGCTGTCAGTGTTGCCCTATACCTTGTTCATGACGGGCAAGGTGGGGATCAGCCTGTGCCCGGATCATTCCACTTCGTTGTCGACATTGCTGGATCATGCCGAGGAAGCCAGCTACCAGGCCGGCCGGGAAGGCGGCAACACGGTAAGGTTGTACACGCGCAATGCCAGTGGCAATGCACACAGCGAGAGCATCATCGCGCGCCAGATCATCGACGCGATTCCGCATGGCGAGCTGCGTCTGCGCTATCAGCCATTGGTGAGTGCGCGCGACGGCCGCATCGTCGGCATGGAAGCGCTGTTGCGCTGGCAATCGCCTACGCTGGGCATGCTGGTGCCGGATCGCTTCATGCGAACCGCCGAGCGGCTGGGCGTGATCGTTCAGATCGGCGAGTGGGTGTTGCAGAGCGCCGTACGCCAGGCGCGGCAATGGCGCGACCAGGGCTTCGACGATTTCAGCATCGCCGTCAATGTATCGACCTTGCAGCTGCTGCGCCCGAATTTCTTCAACGAGGTGATGGCGATGCTGCAGGCCGCTGGCGTGCCCGCGCAGTTCGTCACGCTGGAGATCAACGAGAGCGCACTGACCAACAACGTCAACTTCGTCCACGAGACGATGGCCAATCTGCGCAACGAGGGCATCAGCCTGAGTCTGGACAATTTCGGTACCGGCGACTCCAGTCTCAGCGCGCTGGTGCGTTATCCGGTAGACCGGCTCAAGATCGACCGCAGCTTCATCAAGAGCGCGCCCGGCGGTAGCCGCGAGGCGGCGATCGCGCGCGCCATCATTGCCATGGGGCACCAACTGGGCATGACCGTGGTGGCCAACGGCGTGGAATCGCAAGCGCAGCTGGGGTTCCTGCGTCGCAACGATTGCGACATCTTCCAGGGCTACCTGTTCGGCGAACCGATGTCGGCCGAGTCCGCCGGCATGGCGTTGCGGCGGCGATATCTGCGGCCGGAGTCGTTCACCGAGAGCCGTCCCGACCGCACCCTGCTGCTGCTGGACGACGAAGAGAACGTGCTGCGTTCACTGGTACGGCTGTTCCGCCGCGATGGTTACCGGATCCTGGCCGCAGGCAATGTCCGCGATGCGTTCGACCTGCTCGCCACCAATGACGTACAGGTGATTCTGTCCGACCAGCGCATGTCCGACATGAGCGGCACCGAATTTCTCGGCCGGGTGAAGATGCTGTACCCCGATACGGTACGGCTGGTGCTGTCCGGATACACCGACCTGGCCACGGTGACCAATGCGATCAACCGTGGCGCGATCTATCGTTTCCTGACCAAGCCATGGAACGACGATGAGCTGCGCGAGCATATTCGCCAAGCCTTCCGTACCCACGACGAATTGCGTAGCGGCCGGGAATAACGGGCCATGTCGGGGGGCCGGAGCCCAGCCTTGGCCGGTTCCCCACCCCCGCCCTGCTCAGCGCGGCTGCCGCACCGGCAACACGATGCGAAAGGTCGATCCCTGGCCGGGAGTGCTCACCACGTCGATGCGACCGTGGTGCTTGTTGATGATGCCGTAGGAAATCGACAGGCCCAGTCCCGTGCCACTGCCGACGGGCTTGGTGGTGAAGAACGGATCGAAGATGCGTTGCTGCAGGTCCGGGGCGATGCCGCTACCGGTGTCTTCCAACTGGATCCAGACGTGGTCGCTGCCTTCTGGGCCGGTACTGACGGTGATGGTGCCGCGCTCGGCGATGGCCTGGCCAGCGTTCAATAGCAGGTTCATGTAGACCTGGTTGAGCTCGGACGGCAGGCATTCGACCAACGGCAGATCGCCGTAGTTGCGCTCCAGCGTGACCTTGTACTTGAGCTCGTTCCAGATGATGTTGATCGTGGATTCAAGCCCTGCATGCAGGTCTACCCGTTTCCATGATTCAGAGCGATCCGAATACGAGAAGTCCTTGAGGTCGCGCACGATCCGGGTCACCCGCTCGATGCCCTCGCGCGATTCGGCCATCAGCTGCGGCAGGTCGCGACTTATGAAGTCGATGTCCGAGCGGCTGCGGATATCGTCGATTTCCGGGATCAGCGCCTTGGGGTCCGGCGCCTGCAGCGCGCGCTCGTAGGCCTCGATCAGGGAGAACAGGCTGCGCAGGTATTCCTGCAGGCTACCGAGGTTGGAGTGGACGTAACCGATCGGATTGTTGATCTCGTGCGCCACGCCGGCGGCGAGCTGGCCGATCGATGCCATCTTCTCCGATTGCAGCAGCTTGTCCTGGGTACCGTTCAGGCGTACGTAGGCCTGCCGCAGTTCGGCATGCCGCTGCTGTAGTTCGCGTTCGTAGTCCTGCTGGCCTTCGATGTTGTGGAACAGCACGAGGTAATAGCCGGCGCCATCTTCTTCGCTGAAGTACAGATGTGCGATCACCACTCGATCGCCTGCGGGCAGGCTTCCGGTCCAGCTGCCCTTGACGCGCGCTTGGTTGGTCGCTTCGGCCGGCAGTATCTGGGACAGCCGTTCACCGACGCTGAACGCTTCATTGTCCTCGCCCGGCCATAGGCTCTCGCGCGCCACCGCATTGGCCACGACCAACTGGCCATCGGCGCGGAACAACACCAGACCCTCCAGCATTTTCTCGCTGAGTGAACGGAACGTGGCCGATTGAGGCAGCAGCAAAGGATTGATGAAAAGCTTGTAGGTCACGGCAAGCACTGCGTAGGAATGCCTCAATATATATCCCACGACGCCGATTGCGGCGCCGGGCAACCTATTGGGCAGTACTCGTCAGGCAATGGCCAGCGGCCGACTCGCATGCAGGATGCTGGATTGACCGCTGGCATCGTAGGCCGGTGCGGCTTCGCTACGGCCCAGGTGCCGCAGCGCCCAGGTGACTTCGCGCCTGCGCCGAGCCAGCAGGGCGCCATTGGCGCGATTGGCCTCGGCAAGCTCGCGCACGCGCGCATGCTCGCCCTGAGGCGGCTCCATTTCGAGCGTGCGCAGCGCGTCGAGCTTTTCCTGGGTGGCCCGCATCAACCCTTCGACATCGTGCTCGAGCAGCGCTCGCCGTTCACCGACAAGCGCGTCGCTGAGACGTTGCAGGGACTCGGCAGCGACCGTGTTCATCCGGCGAGCTGCTTATCCAGCTCAAGCATCCGGCTTGCCACGGCTTCCGGATTGATCTTGTAGCTGCCGCTCTGCAACGACTCCTTGACGCTCTGGACGCGACCGGCATCGATGGCCGAAGACTGCGACAGTTCGCGCTGCAATGCTTGCAGGTTGCTGGCTTCGCCGGTCAGCTTGACGCTGTCGCTGCTGTTGGTTGCCGCGATCGGGGACGAGGTGTCCGCCCCATTCGACGAAATCTTGCTGCCGATGCCAGCGCTGCGCAGCGGCGCACTGGTGGGCAGGGTTCCCTCAATTTTCTGGGCCATGACAGGTGCTCCGTTACAGTTCGTAGTAGGTAGCGGCTTGCTGC
>JAATFS010000253.1 GCA_015655035.1 Lysobacterales bacterium
GATGGCGGTGCCCGCGGAAATTCGCGCCAAGATAATCGCCGACATCCCGACCGGGCGCCTGGGACGGCCTGAGGAGATCGCCTACGCGGTCGCATTCCTGGTCGCAGAGGAAGCGGCGTGGATCACGGGCTCCAACCTGGATATCAATGGCGGGGGCCATATGGGCTGGTAAGCCCGCCATGCTGCGGTGGTGCAGTCGGTGTCCGGTTGCCGGCAAAAGTTATGTTGCGCAGCAATTTTTCGTTGTCAAGCACGACTTTCGTCGGTTGCAAGGGCTGTTGCGCTGCGCCATCCTGCGCACCTACCGTCAAGAGTGACCGCTCCATGGCCGGACTTCGCATCATCAAGAAGTATCCCAATCGCCGCCTCTACGACACGGAGATTTCCAGTTACATCACCATCGAGGATGTTCGCCAGCTGATCCTCGATGGCGAGGAATTTGAAGTCCGCGACGCCAAGAGCGGCGAGGATCTGACCCGCTCGGTGTTGCTGCAGATCATCGCGGGCCAGGAGTCGGACGGCGAACCCATGCTTTCCACCCAGTTGCTGAGCCACATCATCCGCTTCTATGGCGACTCGCTGCAGGGCTTCATGGGCAACTACCTGGAGCGCAGCATGCAGGTGTTCCTCGAACAGCAGCAGCAGTTCCGCCAGCAGATGGGCAATCTGCTCGGGCAGACGCCATGGGCGATGATGAACCAGCTCACCGAACGCAACCTTGAACTGTGGCAGGAATTCCAGCGCAACTTCGGCGCCGGCTTCAGCCGTCCGGGCGGGACGGGAACCGGGACCGGAACAGGGCCCGGCGCTGCCCCCGCCCACCCAGGCGCAACCCCCGCAGGGAAACACCGCAGTCGAGGTTGATTCGAATGCTGCGCCCGAGCGGTGCAGCATCCGAAGTGTCCGGCGGCGTCATCGGCGCCGGACCGATGCTGGCGCTATACGCAGCGCCATCCATCGCGTCGTCGCACTCTGGCGGGGGCAGCTTGATCCCGCGTTGCTCGCTTGGATCTGGACGGTTCACGTACACCATATCCAACGATTCCGGTCCGCTTCTCCACCTGTCTCCCAAAGCAAAGCTCCAGCGTGCTGATTGGTGCTGGTAGCGACGACACAGCTAGCTTTCTCTTGGTCGGATCTCCGACCACGATGGTGCTCCTTGGCATGCGCTTCTTCCTTGTGGCGTCCCCACGCCGTTGCCCAGCAGGATTCACGGCGATGAACGCCTGGTGTCAACGTCCCTGCCACCAGGAACCAGCGAGCCAGCCGAAAAGTCGTTATGCCCGTGGTGTCGCCAACGATAAACAAGGAGAGAGAGGCAAACTCATGCGCCGATCAATTGGTACTGATACAGGCGCTACATATCCGCTCGACCCGGTAGCCGCGAGCACGCAGTTTCTCGACCACGCCATCGCTTCCCAGCAGATGCAACGCACCCACGATCACCAGTGTGGTACCCCGCCCCCGCAGATATCGCTCCAGCAGCGGTACCCAGCGATCATTGCGCTCGATATTGATGCTGCGGTAGAGCGCCGGGTAATGCCGGCGCATGTCCTGCGCCATGTCCGTCCATAGCGTCTGCGCATCGCCGCGACGCCACGCCTGGTGCAGCCGCCGTACCTGCTCGCCGTCGCCGGCACTGTCGAGCGATTCGGCCAGCAGCTGTCGTTGTTCTTCCAACGACATGCCATCGAGCAGGGCGATCTGCGCTGCGGCCGGCTCCAGGCCCTCCACCGGCTTGCCACGCTGCGCTGCCAGGTCCATGAAATAACGGTCCAGGCCGGTATCGGCCTGCATGCCCTGGTCGCGCATCCCGGCAATGCTCAGATTCAGCCCTACCGACCATAGCTTGAGCCCCTTCAGCGCCGGCAAAGAGACGCCGTTCTGCCGAGCATACGTCTCCAGCTTGTGCCAACTGGCCTCGTCCAGGTCGTCGCGCAAGGTACTGCCATCGGTTCGGCGTGCCGCCCGCTGCATACGTGCGCCCAGTTGCACTGAGTCGGCCTCCTGCGACGACAGCTCGAACACCAGCCGGTCGGCCGCTTCGAAGGCCTGCTGCACGTCGCCGGACGGCGGATAGTCGTCAGCCTTGAGCAGATGGAACGAACCCAGCAGGTACAGCTGCGCGTGGTTGCCCGACACTTTCCATAGCAATGGCACCGGCGGCACATATGGGCCACCGTCGGCGCCGGCTGCCAGCGATGGCAATGCCAACGCCCACAACGCCACGCACAGCAGGATCGGACGTAACCAGCACCGAAGCGGCCCAAGATTCATTGGCAAGCGCGCTGGTTCACGGCGCCTTGTGATAGTTTTTTTCGCCAGCGCTCACGACCAGGTCGAGCCGGTTTTCGGGCGGCGGCAACGGACAGGTGGCGAAGGGCGTAAATGCACACGGTGGGTTGTAGGCGCGGTTGAAGTCGATCGTCACGTTTCCGGATGCATCGGGTGCAGCCACCTCGACGAAGCGGCCGGCTGGATAGCTGCCGTGCCCGTTGCTGCGATCGGCGAACACCACGAACAGCGAGCTGCCGGGTTTGCCGATCGCTTCCAGCCGATGGCGGCGGCCAGCACGCTCGAACTCGATCGCGCCGGCATTCGGCTGCTCGGTGATGACGCCGATGATGTCGACTATCGGCAGGGTCTTGCCCTCCGCGTTGGCAACGTAGCGTCCAGTGATGCGCCAATCCGGATCGGCCGGCCAGTAGTCCAGGCCACTGAACTGCAACCGCGATGGGGCAT
This sequence comes from Lysobacterales bacterium, assembly GCA_015655035.1. Classification (GTDB taxonomy): domain Bacteria; phylum Pseudomonadota; class Gammaproteobacteria; order Xanthomonadales; family Xanthomonadaceae; genus JAATFS01. The sequence continues at coordinate 2,743 of JAATFS010000253.1, forward strand.
CGGCATGCCACACCCGCAGCGCGCGGCGGTCGCCTCGCTGGATCAGTGCCAACAGTCCTTTGCCGCCGTCAAACCCAAGTTTGTTCGGATGCTCGTCGCGATCACTATAGAAGCGGATCTTGCCGGTCAGCGGCTGGCCATCCACGGTCATCGCCACACCTTTTGCTGGCGTGAACCAGAACGCCTCACCCTCACCCGATACTTCGCCAAGTGCCGCCGGCCCCACTGCCAGGCGCAGGCTGCTGTCCACGCCACTGCCAATGGTTTGCGAGCCCGGCTCCAGCCAATGCAGGCCTACCAGGCTGGTCCAGCCATCGGGCTTGCGCAGTTGCTGCTGCCGCGTCTCTCTCCATGCCTGGTTGTCGGCCAGGAAGGTTTTGTTAGTGGAGGACGGCGCTGGCGCAGTCGCGATCTTGCCGCCGGTATCGCCATCGTTGCTGCCGGCGCAGCCGACCAGTAGCACTGCCAGCAGCATCCACGCACTGTTTCGATTGCACCACGGTTTCATCAGCGCCCCCTCAGGAACCAGCGATCGATCTCGGCCAGCGAAAAGCGCGCCCAGGTCGGACGGCCATGATTGCATTGGCCCGAGCGCTCGGTGGCTTCCATGTCGCGCAGCAATGCGTTCATCTCCGGAACCGTCAGCCGCCGGTTGGCGCGTACCGCGCCGTGGCAGGCCATGGTCGATAGCAGTTCGTCGCGCGCCGATGCCACGCGCCGGCTTTGCCCATGCTCGCGCAGGTCGCCCAGCACATCGCGCAGCAACGCCTCCGGCTCGGCGTTGGCCAGCAGCGCCGGGATGCTGCGCACATGCAGTGACTGCGGACCGCTGCGGGTGATTTCAAAGCCCAGTGCCGCCAGCGTTTCGGCTTCCCGCTCGGCGATATCGGCCTCGCGCTCGCCTACCGCCAGCGTGATCGGCACCAACAACGGCTGCGCATGCAGGCCGATGTTGTCATGCGCATTCTTCAGCCGCTCGTAGCCGATGCGCTCGTGTGCGGCGTGCATGTCCACCACGATCAGGCCTTCGGCGTTCTCGGCGAGGATATAAATGCCGTGCAATTGCGCAATCGCGTAACCCAGTGGCGGCACGCCGCTGTCGGCAGTGGTAGGCGGCAGGCTGGGACCGGCGTCGTCCTGGCGCAGCGGCAATCCGTCCATGTGCCCTGCGGAGGGTGCCGAAGCGGGAGTTCCATACAACGCCGCATAGGCGGCCGGCGCGTCGTTCACGCGCAATCCCAGCGGCGATTGCGAGGGCCTCCAATCCGCGTAGCCGGCGGAAGCCGGGGAACCGACGGTCGCGCCGCCTGCGGATGGCGCGGCGAACGTGGTGAGCGAAGACGCCACGCCCTCGCCCGCCACTGGCGTTGTGCCGGCCCGGGTATGCGCCAGGGCGCCCTGCAAGGTGCGGTAGACGAAGTCGTGGATCAACCGCGAATCACGGAAGCGCACTTCATGCTTGGCCGGATGCACATTGACGTCCACCCGCGCCGGATCGAGTTCGAGAAACAACACGTAGGCGGGCTGCCGACCGTGGAAGAGCACGTCGCCATAGGCCATCTTCACCGCATGGGCGACGCCGCGGTCGCGTACCGAGCGCCCGTTGACGTACAGATACTGCTGGTCGGCGCTGGCACGCGAGTAATGCGGCTGAGCAATCCAGCCATGCAGCCTCAAGCCTGCGCCACTATGGTCCACGCGCAGCGCCTGGCGCGCGAAGTCCTCGCCCAGCGTCTCGCCCAGGCGCGCGTCCGA
>JAATFS010000134.1 GCA_015655035.1 Lysobacterales bacterium
CAGGGTATCTGCGGGGCCTGCGTGACCGGCGTGCTCGACGGCGAGCCCGATCATCGCGACAGCGTGTTGAGCCCGACCGAGCGCCAGGCCAACCGGCGGATCGCGCTGTGCTGCTCGCGCAGCCGCTCGGAACGATTGACGCTGGATCTGTAGTGCGAAGGTCGCGACATCCCCGCAATGGTGCATCGGCGCACGCATTTGGTGAGTGTGCATTTGTTTGATGCCGCGACATTGACGATGCGCGATTCGGGTGCAAGATGACCGCCGGGATCGGGAACGGCCTTTCGTCCCCCCCTGCATGATCCATATTCGACGTACGGCGTGCCGTCGCGCGGCGCCGCTGGTTTTTCTTTGTTCCATGAGACTTGGCATGACTTCGATTGCAGCATTCCGCTCGTCACCGTCGCTATCGGCCCGCGCTGCGGCCTGTGCGTGCAGGACGCCGGCAGCGTGACGCGCTGGCCGGATTTCCGCATCACCGCCAACGGCAGCAACCTGCGCACCGAGGCGCTGGCCGGGGCCACCACGTTCCTGACGATGGCCTACATCGTCTTCGTCAATCCCGACATCCTCGCCACCACCGGCATGGACCACGGCGCGGTCTTCGTTGCCACCTGCCTGGCCGCAGCGCTGGGTTCGCTGCTGATGGGCCTGCTGGCCAACTATCCCATCGGCCTGGCGCCGGGCATGGGGTTGAACGCGTTCTTCGCCTTCACCGTGGTCGGCACGATGGGCTACACCTGGCAGCAGGCGCTGGGGCTGGTGTTCGTGTCCGGCTGCCTGTTCGTGGCGCTGACCCTGACCGGCGCGCGGCGCTGGCTGGTGGATGGCATTCCGCCGCCGCTGCGCAGCGGCACCGCTGCCGGTATCGGGCTGTTCCTGGGCTTCATCGGCTTGCAGAAGGCCGGGCTGGTGGTCGCGCAACCGCAGACCCTCGTGGCGCTCGGCGACCTGCATCGTCCCGAGCCGCTACTGGCTCTGGCCGGGCTGTTGCTGATCGGCGTGCTGGAAGCACGCAAGATTCGCGGCGCGATCCTGATCGGCATCCTGAGCATCACCCTGGTGGGCGGCCTGCTCGGGCTGGTGCAGTACCAGGGCATCGTGTCGTGGCCGCCGAGCCTGGCCCCCACCTTCCTGCAACTGGATATCGCCGGCGCGCTGCGTGGCCACGGCGCCGGCTCGGCGCTGACGGCGGTCCTGCATGTGGTCCTGGTGTTCGTGCTGGTGGAGATGTTCGACGCCACCGGCACCTTGATGGGCGTGGCGCAACGCGCCGGCCTGATGAGCACGCCGGCGCAGAAGCGCCAGTTCGACCGCGCCCTGTTAGCCGACAGCAGCACCATCCTGGCCGGATCGTTGCTCGGCACGTCCAGCACCACCGCCTATGTCGAAAGCGCGGCGGGTGTCGAAGTCGGTGGCCGTACCGGGCTGACCGCGCTGGTGGTGGCGGCACTGTTCCTGCTCGCGCTGCTGTTCTCGCCGCTGGCATCGATGGTGCCGGCCTATGCCACCGCGCCGGCGCTGATCTACCTGGCCGCATCGATGCTGCGCGAGATCGTCAACGTACGCTGGGACGATCTGACCGAATCGCTGCCGGCCGCGGTATGCATGCTGACGATGCCGCTGACCTATTCGATCGCCACCGGCCTGGCCTTCGGTTTCATCCTCTATGCCGTGCTCAAGCTCGGCACTGGCCGCTGGCGCGAAGTGCACCTCGCGACCTGGGCGATCGCCGCGCTGTTCGTGCTGCGATACGCGCTGGAATAGCCGCCGCCTCTCCAAACACCCCCGCACTCTCGGAAATCCTTCGCAATGCCTCCACGCATCACCCGGGCATCCACTGCCCTGCTGCTGGCCGTGTGCCTGTCGTCCATTTCGTTTGCCGCCACGGCCCGCGCCATACCCGGCGATGCCGCCACGCGCGAGCAACAGGTCGCGCAGCTGCTGCAACGGCATGCCTCGCAAGCGCCATTCCTGCGCGCCCTGTTGCAGGCCATGCCCAAGGGCGGCGACCTGCACAACCATGCCGGCGGTTCTATCTACGCGGAGGATTTCCTGCGCTGGGCCGATGCCGACGGTTTTTGCGTGAACACCGGCGATCATGCGCTGCGCCCACCGCCGTGCGGCGAGGGCCAGGTACCGGCGCGCGGGCTGGCCGCACGCGATCCGGCGCTGTATGCACGCACCGTGGATGCGCTGTCGATGCGCAATTTCGTGGCCACGCCCGAGCAGCCTTCCGGGCACGACCGCTTCTTCTCCACCTTCGCCAAGTTCGGCGCGGTGGGCAAGGTCCGCCGCGCCGAGGTACTCGTCGCCACCCTGGAACAAGCCGCGCGCGACAACGTCGGCTACGTGGAAATCATCTTCAATCCCAAGCAGACCGACCTGCTGGGCAAGCACATGCAGACGCTGTCCTGGGACGACGATGACTACGCCGCCGACCTGCGCCGGATCGAAGCCGAGCTGCCGGCACGGGTGCAGGCAGCGCGCACGGACACCGCACTGGTCGATGCCCAGGCACGCGAGCAGATGCGCTGCGGCCAGGCCGATGCATCCATCGGTTGCAAGGTGGAGTATCGCTACGTCACCTACGTGCTGCGTACGCTGCCGCAGCCGTTCGTGTTCGGCCAGCTGGCGCTGAACTA